>JADGDF010000045.1 GCA_016745055.1 Thiotrichaceae bacterium
ATATCAACAGGCTCTTAGAAAACGTCATCAATGCGACGTTGAAAGCTTATTCTCACATTATTTTTTAAATGTGACATATTATATTGCGGTGACTATATACCAACAATATGGTTTTATAAAAAAGCCATTAAAAATGGAGAAAATATTTATGAAAATAAGTCGTTTAGCTTTTCTAAGTTTACTGATAACAACACAAGTTTTAGCGACAGGGCTACAGTCAACTTCAAGTGAAAATACAACTTATATTGAGGCCATAAATTTTGAACTTGAAATGCATGAACGTTATGTTTCTGGTGTAATGGACATGCAGTTTTCAGCAAAATCAGGTACAGACAATAGCGCAGAATTACGTTTTCCTCTCCCCCCAGAGGCCGTGTTACATAAAGCAGAGTTATTTATTCCTCAGGATGAAAAATGGGTCACTGCTGAAACGATTGGACGACGTGAAGGTACTGAAGTTTATAATGATTTAGTTCAACAACAGCTTGATCCCTTATTAATTCAAAGTATCGGTACAGATTTTTATCGTGCCAAAATTTATCCTATTACCTCAGATGGCTTTTTAAATTTAAGAGTTCATTACGCGCATTTGTTGGAAAACTTGGAAAATGGTGATTATCGTTTACGCATTCCTTTTGCGAATAAAGATGCTACACCAAGTACACCCACGAAAGCAGTAACCATTGATTTAAATACTGACGCAGATTATTGGACAGCTCAAGCGTGGCAATTGGAGGATGCAACTGCAACCCCTGGCACTGTCAATTTGGAAACGGGTACAGCACAATTGAATTTACCCAATTTTGAAATGACAAAAGACATTACTCTGAATTTACAACCAAAACGCACGTTGCCTGAAGTCTCTGCGCTAGCTTATGAACCTGTTGAAAATTTGGGGACACATGTGCATACACATTGGCAACCTGACTTTTCTGATTATCCCACCGTCGTGTCACAACCGCGCAATGTCGTCTTTGTAGTTGATATTTCGGGATCCATGATGGGCGATAAAATTGTTCAAGCTCGTAAAGCCGTGATGAATAGTTTGGAAACTTTAAATGCCAATGACCAATTTGGTTTAGTTGCTTTTGATAACGACGTTTATGTATTTCAACACTCCATGACTCAAGGTGACTACACGCAAGAAGCGATACAATGGGCATCTCAGCTTAAAGCCGGTGGAAGTACCGCCATGATGGCTGGTTTAAAAGCCGGTGCTGCAGTGGGCGTGACGTCTGCGAACATGCAATCTGTGGATTTGTTATTGCTGACGGATGGGAGACCCAATGTCGGTAGCCGCACTGCTGAGGAGATGCTGCAAGACCTGAAAACTGAAATGGTGCGTTTGGAAAGAGATATTCGTATTTTTACCGTTGGTATTGGACATAATTTAGATCAAACGTTGTTAAATATTTTAAGCCAATCGACAAATGGTGAAGCGACATTTGCATTGGATGATAATGAAATTACTGGTCAGGTTGCGACACTGTTTGATCGCGTACGCGGTGGCGGTATTTCTAATGTGTCTGTCGTTGTGGAAGGTGATAGTATGGAAGCAACAGATTTTACTTGGTTGCGTCTATTTCCTAATAAAGCTATTTCATTAGCCGCTAAAGGTTCTGCAAATATTCAACTCTTGTTAACGGGCAATTTAGTCAATAACGAAAGTCTGAATTTAACAGCTTCTCCCGTTTTATTAGACGTAAATCCTCAGTTTTCCAGAATTGCTGCGCCACTCGCCGCTAAAGCTTGGGCCAATGAATTAGAAAGACAAATTGATAGTCAAGGAGAAAGTCAAACGTTAGTTGAAGAAGCCGTTAGGTTAGCAAGAACTTACGGCATTATCACTCGTTATTCTTCCTTTATGGCGTTGCGAGATGAAGCTTTGTACGTTAAGCAGGGTATTGCTAGAATAGAACGTGACCCAGCAGGAATTGCATTACAACCTATCGTGGTTGCTGATGTGGATGAAAACCAAATTGGTGGGGAAGGAACAGAAGCAGAGGAATCTTGTCCACACTGCGACGTTCAGGCAAAACCAGTAACAGCACAGCCTACTATTTCCCCCTTTGTACCCTCTCCTGCATTTGATGCAACAGCGTCTGGAAATATTCCTTCAGGCCAGTCTAATCAAGGTGGAATTTCTTATGCACCACCGCCACCTACTTCTTCCCCTATGGACAGAGGAGAAATGATTCTTCAATTACCCAGTAGCGCTTATTGTGGTTATCCTGTACTCAATGAAAATAATCAGCTTTATATTCCTTACCTTACATATGAAGGCAATGAATATTGGGCAAAATTACAATTGCATGAGCGGAAAGGTGAATTAATTCTGGAAGTGTTAGATTATGAAATGGTAACTTACTCTGCTTATCAAGCAGGCTGCCAACGAGTCAAATTGTCTTCAGAAATGCAGTTAACCATGCCCTTATTGGTTTACGATACACCAACGCAGGATGTTAAGTTTATTGATGTAGAATTGGCATTATTATCTAATCAACCGCTCACGTTTAAAGTGGTTAACTATTCAGTAGAATAATAAAGGGGAAAATCCTTTGTTCTTTGATTAATTAAGTAATCTTGTATGAGTAGCAATAAACCTGGCAGGTTTTTAAAACCTGCCAGGTTTATTGTGAGAGCAGATCACCGTCGATAGAATCCATTTGAAATCTTTTGTGATAGCGTTAATCTAATGAATAATATGCAAAGTAAAAACAATTTTTTTCTTTAACAATGCTAAATCTTAAAAAATTAATCAACAGTTTGCTTTATAGCAAGAAAGTCTGTCACTATCCAGCAGATTTTTTATTGCTGTCTCAGCTAGGACAACATTTTTCACCTTATCGTCCAACTTTTTCAAAAGATGTTGAGTATATTAATGAAAATCATCGTTACTATAGCATTTGTCCAACTCAAGGAGGTCTTATTCAGATTAATATTCAGGGATTTCTTCGGCCAGCGGATGCATTGAAACTTTATGAGTTAGCTTATCATAGTCAAGGAAATATTTTAGAAATGGGTTCTGCTTGGGGGCTGTCAACAAGCATTTTATGTCAGGCAGTGGCAGATTCTAGACGATCACAACACGTCGTTTCGCTAGAGATTGATCCACAATTTCACCAACAAACTCAAGCACAATTAAACCAACGACAATTAGCACAGCATTGTCAAACTTATCTTTGTGATGCTCTTGAATTTTGCTCTACATTGATCCAAGATAAACAGCAATTTGGTTTTGCTTTTATCGATCATTGTCATAGCTATAAAGCCACTTGTGTGACTTGCCAACAACTGTTCCAATTAATACGTCCTGGTGGCTTTGTTTTATTCCACGATTTTAATGATGAGAGAAATCGAACTCACTTTCCAGAATTTGGTGTTTATCAAGGTGTTACTGAGAATTTCACTGACCATACTTTTATTTTTTCTGGTTTATTTGGCTGTGCAGCCCTTTACAGAAAGTCATTTTAGATGAAACAACGTATTTTATTTGTTATTACTCATTACTTTAATCCCCAAGGAAATGGCAGTTTAGGTAGTTTACGAAATGATCCCAGTGGACGGGCACAAGCCGTAGGACGTACTATTACTGCCCTACACGATTTATTTAATGATCGGACATTTTCATTAGATTTTCGCTCTACTTACATTACTTATCCTGCTAATACGGATTTTGATTATCAGATTGATGTGGTAGTGCTAACTACTCAAGGCATGACCATTTTTGATCACCTGACAATCTCCCCTGACTTGTTTGAAGAAAAAGCGACAGATGTTGATCCAACCATGCTTGGATTTTGTGTCAATCCCATTTTTCAAGAACGAAGTGGCGCTTATGATTGGTATGTTTACTTAGAAGATGACATTATCCTGCACGATCCTTGGCTGTTTTTAAAACTGCAATGGTTTGAATCACAAAGAGGCTATCAAGCTTTATTGCTACCCAATCGTTACGAAGTTACTGAACGGGATGGACGTGGTAAACTCTATATCGACGGTGATTTAGTTCCGGATCAAGTGGCTTTGTATCGTAATACCTCAAGAAAACCGAAAAAAGTTTTAGAAATTGAACAATGTGATTATAAGCTTCATTTTTGTCTTGCCCCAAATCCTCATGCTGGTTGCCATTTCTTAAGTCAGGCCCAATTAGATTTTTGGATGCAAAAACCTTGGTTTTTAGAAACTGATACCCGTTTTGTTCGCTCGTTTGAAAGTGCGGCCACTTTGGGTATTCTTAAAACTTTTGATGTTTACAAACCAGATTTAAGTTGTGCCTCATTTTTAGAAGTGCAACATTTTGGGGAGGTTAATCTGGCTGAAATGCTTCCTTGTTCTTCAACAACAGTGTTGAGTAATAAAACACAAGATGGAATGCCAAAGCCTCTTACCGCAAAAACCGCTGAGTTAAAAGCTCAAGTCAACTATTTAGAACAGCAATTACGACAAATTCAAACTGTGCCATTGGCTGTAAAAAATGAACAATTGACTGGCGAAATAAAGCACTTAGCTGGGATAGTCAAAGATCAAACTACTCATATTGATACACTACATCATCAAATGACTCAATTAACGCCTATGAAAGAATTTTCAATCTCCGCTATCATTCCTCTTTATAATGGTGAAAGCTATATCCAACAGGCAATAAGCAGTGTTATCAATCAAACTCTGCCACCTACTGAATTAATTATTGTCAACGATGGTTCTACAGATCAATCGGTTGCATTAATTGAAAAAATAAAGAGTCCTATTCCTATTCACCTTGTTCACCAAAAGAATGCTGGCCAATCGGCTGCACGTAATCATGGCGCACGTCTTGCTAAAGGTAATATTTTCGCCTTTTTAGATCAAGATGATTGTTGGTATCCAAACCATTTACAGCGATTAGCCATGCCTTTCCAAAGTAATCCAAGAGTAGGTTGGGCTTATAGCGATGTTGATGAAATTGACCGAGAAAGCCGGTTAATTACCCAATCCTATTTACAGACACATGGCATTTCCCATCCCAAACGTTCTTTAATTGCCTTTATTGGGCAAGATTTATTCATTTTGCCATCTACTTGTTTAGTTGCTAAAACTGCTTTTGAACAAGTGGGTGGTTTTGACGAACAATTATCAGGTTGTGAAGATGATGATCTATTCTTGCGTTTATTTCTTGCTGGCTATGAAGCAGCTTGGATACCAGAATCCTTATCACAATGGCGAATTAGACATGACAGTGCTTCTTCGTCAGAACGGATGTTTATCAGTCGTGGAATTTTTGCTCAGAAATTAATTGCAATGTTTCCAGATGAACCACTTTTAGCACGTTATTATTGTCGTGACTGTATTGCTCCTCGTTTTTATAATTTAGCCTTAAGAGAATACCAAAAATTTTTAATTCTAAGGCAATGGTCATATTGTTTAAAAAATTTGGAACGCATGCAATTTTATCATCCCTTGTTACGCCAAAGTCTACTGGGTCTAATAAAACGACGGTTAAGACATATTTTAATGCGTTACCCACAATTTTACAGTCAGTTACATCAAGTATTAGATTTTGTTTTACCTTAAAAAATATAAAGATGCCATCAAGAATCCTTCTGTATGTCTACTTCATTAGACAAATTTGTTTTTTCTCTGGAATAGTTCAAAAGAGGCTAGAGCTGACTATTCCGTATCTCTCAAGCTACTTGAATAAGTACATCGCTTTGTTGTTCTTGCTTTGTATATTATTCTTAATGGGACGACCATATTCATTATCGCTACTGACATAAAAATTTACGCAGATGTGTGGTAGTATAATGCGCAATCATTACAATGAAAGACGAGAGATTTATGATTGATGCATCAAAGGAAAAAGAATTAACCACCAAACAGCTTGCGCATTTGGCCCAGACCATCCAAAAAGCCATGAAATGCCACCACAGTGGGGAATTAAAAAAAGCTGAAAAACTTTATCATGAAGTTCTAAAATTGGATGACACCAACAGTAACGCCTTGCATATGTTAGGTATTGTCGAAATTCAGAATGAAAACTATGCAAAAGCAGTGGAATTTATCACCCAGGCAGTCGCCATTGAAAAAGAAGACCCTATTTATTACAGTAATTTAGGTGTGGCTCATTGGTATTTGGGACAGAATGAACAAGCAATTGAAGCCTATCGTCGGGCTTTACTCATTGAACCCAATGATGCAGAAGTACACAATAATTTGGGCAATGCACTAAGAGACTTGGGCGAACTCGACGAAGCCATTGATAATTTCAAACATGCTTTGACCTTACACGCCAGTGATCCTTCTGTGTTATATAATTTAGGGTTAACTTACAGCGAAAAAGGGCAACTTGACGAAGCCGTTGATTTTTACCAACAAGCATTGGGTTTAGACTCGCAACACATTAAAGCCACCGTGAATTTAGGCAATATTTATAAAGAACAAGGCAAGTTGGATGATGCGATTATTTATTACCAACGTGCCATAAAATATGCCCCAAATCATGCAGATGCACATAATAATTTAGGGGTTATTTATAAAGAACAAGGTAATTTCAGCGATGCAACCCAATGTTATCAAAAAGCATTAAGCATCAATCCTGATCATGTGGGCGCACTCAACAATTTGGGCATTATTTGTCGAGAGCAAGGTCGGTTAGACGAAGCAGTTACCCATTATCAAAAATCATTAGCCGTTAACCCCAATTATGCAGACACACATAACAACTTGGGCAGTGTGTTGCATGACCAAAACAAGCTAGCAGAAGCCATTACCCACTTTCAACAAGCATTGGCTCTAAATGCAAACTATGTTGATGCCCATCACAATTTAGGATTTGCCTTAAGTAATCAAGGCCAGGTTAATCAGGCGATTTCTCATCATCAACAGGGTTTGGCAATACATCCTAATGTTGCTGCACACAGCCATATGCTGATGACGATGTTGCATGATCCTGCTTACGATCAATCAACCTTGTTGAATGAGCATCAAAAATTCTATAACCAATACATTGCAACGGTAACGGACTTAATTCAACGACATACCAATGATCGTAATCCAGAGCGAAAATTAAAAATTGCCTATTTATCTGCCGATTTTCGGGATCATTCTGTAGCCTATTTCATGGAGGCCATTTTAGCTAATCATAACCATGAACAGTTTGAAATTTATTGTTATTACAATAATTTACAAAATGATGCTTACACTCAAAAATTCAAACAAGTCGCAGATCATTGGTTTGATTGCTTGCATATTTCAGATCAAGATTTGGCAAACCACATGCGTCAACAGGCCATTGATATTCTGGTAGATTTATCTGGCCACTCCAACGGCAACCGTGTATTGGTTTTAGCGCATAAACCAGCGCCAATCATGATGGCTTATTTGGGTTATCCCAATAGCACGGGCGTGAAAGTCATTGATTACAAAATTACGGATAATTACATTGATCCTAAAGGTCAATCCGAGGCGTTTAACAGTGAAAAATTACTGAGAATGCCACATAGTTGGTTTTGTTACAGCGCACCTGCTAACAGTCCCGACGTTAATGTTTTGCCTGCACAACAGAATGGTTATTTCACATTCGGTTCATTAAATCACTACGCTAAAATTAATGATACACATTTGGCGCTATGGGCTAAATTACTGAAAGCTGTGCCCAATTCCAAACTGGTTATGCAAGCTAAAAGTTTTAATGATCCGGCCACTTGGGAAACTTTTCTGGAACGCTGTCAGACGGCAGAAATACCCGTTGAACGTTTAACAAAAGGGGAGTTTGTAGCTTCAGACAGTTATTTAACAGCCTACCACAACATCGACATTGCTCTGGATACTTTTCCCTATAACGGTGGCACAATCACTTGTGATGCTTTGTGGATGGGGATTCCTGTACTCACTTTGGTTGGACAGAGGCATGTTTCTCGGATGGGTTTAAGTATTTTATCTGTACTTGAGCAAACTGATTTCATTGCTCAAACGGAAGAAGATTATGTAAATTTAGCTGTGAAATGGGTAAATAACTTAGATGAGTTAGCTAAACGGCGTGCAGAATTAAGAACCACAATGCAAAATTCCTCATTAATGGCCGGTAAAGCTTTTACACAAGCGTTGGAAAATAACTATCGACAAGCTTGGAAAACTTATTGTGAAGGTAATTAAATAGGAACTAGACAGTATAAAAAGTAGAATACAGGCACCAGAATATTGCCATTAAATTAATAAATATTTTCTTTCCCTCATTACTAAGTACTTTGCTAAGATTATTTTGTAGGGTGCGTCTCACGCACCAGGTGTTTTTCGGTGCGTAGGACGCGCACCCGTCAATTCTACCTTGACAAAGTACTAGGAAGATATGAGGGGAAATTAGTAAGAAGTTAAAAATCAGTAAAAAGTTTGATAAGTAGACACTAAAATTTAGACTGTTTTTTGACACCTAGCATCATTTTTCCCTTTTCTAGTTGACGATGCAAAATCGTTGTTCTACTATGTTTATCAAGCACTTCCGTTTTTTTATCACTTAAACTTGAAACAACCAAGGGAATACTTATGAAACAATTTTGGTTATACATTATTTTGTTGAACAATTTATTTTTTTTAAATCAGCCAGTTATAGCAACGGAAACCATCCATTATGGTGGAGCAACCACCTTACAAAAAAGCTATATGCCTAAAGCGTCAAAAGCTTTTAAGCAAGGAAAAGATGTCAAATTCCGGATTCAAGGAGGCAATACAACACCAGGAATGATTTTGTTGCTAAAAAACCGTTTGGATTTAGGAGGAGGCGGACGTTTTTTGAGCGAAGCTGAAAAACGGCAAGGATTGGTTGAAATCCAAGTAGGTTGGGATGCTTTAATTCCTATTGTGAATACTAACAATCCAATAACTGATTTAACCTTTGATCAGTTAAAAGGTATTTTCAAAGGCGACATTACTAATTGGAAAGAAGTAGGTGGTAACGATAAAACGATTTCACTTTATATTGCACCGAGGAAATCTGGCATTAGAAAAGCCCAACAAAAGCTAATTTTAGCAAATAAACCTTTTTCTAAAAAAGCATTTGAAACACCACGAGTACCCAGTAATGCCATTAAAATTATTGCCAATAAAACAGGAGGCATTGGCGTCATTAGTAAGGGGTTAATTGCCTCAAATCCTAATAATTCAGTGAAAACTCTCACAGTTAACGGTGTTACGCCCACGCCACAAACGATTCAAAACAAACAATACAAATTAGTCAAACCCCTTATTTTAGCCACGAAAGGCGAAGCTCAGGGATTAGTCAAAGATTTTATTGATTTTACATTAAGTGAAGCAGGTAAGGAGATTATGAATGAATCTTTTTTTGCGTTGGAGTAAGCAGTTTACTGTCTGCGCATGCTTAAAAAGTTATTTGTAAATCTGTTCCACAGGGTAAAACGTTGAGGATGAAACTATATTCAGTCAAAACCTCCTCTATTTTTTCTTTGGCAAGAAGGAGAAAGAGGTATGGTCGAAAAACATTTCCAGGAAGTTAGGCGTTTACAAACCGCTTCTAAGTGGCACCTTTCAAACAACGTCACCTAAAAATTTTTGACCTCAGTTCATTGGGCTGAGGTTGTCTAAGAGGGCCTACCCCATGCTATTTCAACGATTTCGTGCATCTAAATTTTTGCAACCTTTTCACACGTTACTGCACAAATTTTACGATTTCAAAATTTTCCATAAGCTACTGATATTTTTTAGTATCTTTAGTTGCTTATTGATTGCGCAAGGTTATTTTAATTTATCTAACACGCATCAAATGCAACATCTCTCTGAGCAAATGTACCAGGAAAATTTTATTCCTGTGAATAAACTACGTATTTTATTAGAAAAATTTGATAAAACACGTAATTTGTTATATCAACATGTCAATTCATTTGATGACGAAGATTCTGAAATTTTAACGCAGCAAACTGACGTGGCCTACCAAGGCATTGACAATATTGTGGCTAAATCGGCTCAACTTTTTTTGGAAAATGAGCAAATTCATTTATTGACTCAATTTAAAAAAGGATTAGAGCAACTCAAATTATTAGATCACAAAGTATTGGCATTAAGTACCGATTACTCAAAAGAAGAGGCGCTGGAATTATTAAATACTGAAAATCATACTTTATTTTCTCAATTAAAACAAAAAATTGAAATATTAATTGCCAATAAATCTAAATTAGCAGAAATTCAATATCATACAACGTTAGATATCCAACAAAAAAATCACCAAAGTTTGTTTATCTTATTTGCCTTGGAAATAATGCTATTATTATTTTTTGCCATTTTTTTTACTCGTCTTTTGACAAAGCCTGTCAAACTCGCCGTAAACGTTGCAAAACAGTTGGCACAAGGTAATTTAACTGTGCAATTACCCACATTATCTAAAGATGAACTAGGCCATCTACTTACAGCTATGCAAACCATGATTACCAACATTCGGGCAATGATAACTAAAGTCATGGATACCTCAACCCAAGTGTCTGCCGCCGTTCAACAGTTAGTCAAAAGCAGTGATCAACTCAAGCAAGGTGCTAAGGTGCAGGCGACAGCAAGTCAAACCACGCAAAATACGATTGTAGCAATGAATACTTCCATTCAGACTGTCTCACAACATGCGGAAAATCTCACGGATAATGTAAATGCCTCTTCTGCTTCTATTGAAGAAATGGCAGCCTCTATTGAAATTATTGCAAATAGCACTGCCGAATTAACCGCTTCAGTAGATGAAACTTCAAGTAGTATCAAACACATCGCTACTGCTATTGAGAACCTTGCGGTTGACATTGCAAATATTAATGATACAAGTAAAACTGCAGCGCAAGAAGCTCGTCATGGCAGTGAGTTTATGCAGGAAAATATTGCAGGGATTAACAATATTTCATCCAGTATGACACATATCGTTCAAGTGATTAGCAAACTGAACGACAGTAGCTCTAAAATTAGTACCATCACTGACACTATTGGTGAAATTGCACGACAAACTAATTTACTTTCCTTAAATGCTGCCATTGAAGCAGCGCGGGCAGGTGAGCATGGAAAAGGATTTGCTGTAGTCGCAACTGAAGTCAGAAGATTGGCCTCGCGCTCTTCTGAAGCTACACAAAATATCGTTGAACTCATCAAAAATATTCAATTAGATATTAAACAAGCTATTGAAGCAAGTAATGATGGATTTGAAAAGGTACAAACAGGCGTTGCGCTTGCTGAACGTGCCGAAAATATTTTTGAAAACATTGTGAAAACCGTTGACAATATTAGTACACAAATGACAACAATGACTCAACAAATTGCAGAACAAACAGAAATGTCTGATGAAGCCATCAAACAAATAGAGCAAATTCAGTGGATGGCAAGTCAAGTTGACCATGCATCAAAGGAACAAGCCATTGGTAGCCAACAAATTATGGATTCAGTAGGCGTAATGAATACGCTGACAGAAGAAGTTTTTAGTGTGACTAAAGCTCAAAAACAGAAAAGTCAACAAGTAGTGGAAGCTGCGGTGAACATTGATCATATTACCACGCAAAATCAGGAAGTTGCGCACCAACTACTCACGGTCACAAGCAGGCTGTGTGGACAAACAGATGAATTACAATTGACAATGAGCCGCTTTAAAGTCGCTTAAGACTCGATATTTTAGGTTAATTTGAGATATTGAACTTCATATTACGCACCTGTATTTAATTAAATATGCGTAACTACCTACATCCACTGCCATTAAGTTAAGCTCGTAGGAGTGCAAACTTTAGTTTGCACACGCAAGATAAATCTTGCACGCCAAACTGAAAAATCCTTAACTTAATGGCAGTGACCTACCACCCACTGCCAAATTTTTTATTTATCATATACTTATTGAGAGCATTGCACGGTTAGTAGCTGCCCTCTAATAAAACAAGGTTTTTGTTGTTTTTTATGGTTAATTTCAAAAAAAAATAAATTTTCTGTTCATATTCCCCTAATCACAAGAATTTTCTTCCAATATATCCATATTTTAAACACAACTCGCCTGTTGAATTGATAAAGCACGTTTAACATTATGTGCAATACACATTAGTTATAGAGGCAAACCTACAAATCGTTTGAATAGTAGGTCACGTGCCAATTGCTTTTCTAAAGCGGGATCACTTAGCGCGTACCAATAGTGCCTCAATACCATCTAATTCCTTGAGTGCTTCATGAGAATTGGCATCAACTGATTTATCTTTTAAGGTTTTCCACGCCATGTCATTTCTTCTTTCTCTGTTTTCATTAAACTTACCATCTTTTTCTCGCTTGTGCAAAGCTCTCAATATATTTTAGTTTTTCAAGATTACTCTATGAAAAGGCAACAGGCCCTAGTGATTTTGACACGAATTATAAAATATTTTATATATAAGATATAAAAAATACCAGTATTGACAAATTTTTGCATTTCAGTAATCATAATAAATAGTAAGCTTATTTGATTTAAATACTTTTCGTGGCGGAATTACAATGAGGAGAGAAAGGTATGACCAATCAGGCCAGTCTTTTAGATAAACGCCGTGCTGGTATTTTACTACACATTACTTCTTTACCTAAAACTTGGGGTCATGGCGACATTGGCGGCTATGAAGCTCGGGGCTTTGTTGATTTTTTGCACGATTCAGGCCTATCAGTATGGCAAATCTTGCCTATCCATCCACTTTCCAGTACAACAGATTTATCTCCCTACCAACCTCAATCCATCCATGCTGGAAACCCCTTGCTAATTAATTTAAGATGGATTAGCAACAAAGGATGGTTAAGACAAAGAGACCAACAAAAATTATCAATTCAAGAAGAGATAGCGTTTCGTCAACAGCGTTTACGAAAAGCTCATGAGGGATTTAAAAAGGAAACTAATCAAGATTATCATGAACGCTATGCTGAATTTAAAACAGAGCAAAGGCATTGGTTAGATGATTATGCATTGTTTCGTGCGTTGAAAGATAAATTTACTACAGTAGAAAAAGATAAAGATGGAAAAGAAGTACCTAATATTCAAAGTTGGTGGGAATGGCCATTAGAGTACAAAGACCGTGATAAAAGTGCTTTGGAAAAAGCGCAAAGTGAGTTAGCTGACAGTATTAACTACTACTGTTTTGAACAATTTATTTTTTTTGAACAGTGGAATGAATTGAAAAAATATGCCAACAACAAAGGCATATATATTTTTGGAGATATGCCATTCTTTATGGCTTTAGATAGTGTGGATGTTTGGGCAAACAGAAACTATTTTTTATTGAAGGACGACGGAACACAAGAATTTGGTGCAGGAGATGCGCCTAATGTGAGATATGAAAATGGGCAATGTTGGGGAAACCCTTTATATAATTGGGATGCAATGCAAGCAGATGGTTTTAGTTGGTGGAAATCCAGATTTAGAACTGCCCATAAATTATTTGATTTAGTGAGAATTACGCATTTTCGCGGTTTTGTCGAATGTTGTGCGATTCCTACTATTTCAAAATCTCCTCAAGATAATCGCTGTCATCCAATAAAATCCCCAGGAGAAATCCTATTTGTAGAACTACAAAAAGAGTTTGGAAAAGATATGTCACGTTGGATTGCAGAAGACATTGGCGTGCGGACAGAATTTGGACATGTTGGAGATGTCATTGAATTGCGTAATAAATTTGATTTGATGGGTATGAAATTAATACAACTAGCTTTTTTTTATTTACCAAACTCAGACAAACTTGATCTTGGCAATTGGCATTTACCTCATCATCACTTACCAAATTATGTGGTTTATTCAGGTACTCATGATAATAAAACAATACGAGACTGGTTTAGCAAGTTAGGAAGCAAACGTGATTATGTTTATCGTTATTTGCAAATCAGTGATAAAGAACAAAGCGATGATCAAAATTTATGGAAGTATGAATTATGGTACTTTATTGAAATGGTAATTAAATCCTGCGCTAAATTAGCCATTATTCCTATGCAGGATATATTAGGTTTGGATGGCAATGCTCGTATGAACAAACCGGGTACTGAAGGAAAAGAAAATTGGGTTTGGAATTATTCCCAATCTGAATTTGAAGCGACAGAAAAACTTTATGGTTTTTCAGTTCAAGAGAAATTAACAGAATTAGCAAAGCGGTATGAAAGGTTGTGAAGTATTACGTTGATTCTTCCTAAATATTAGCAGCGGCAAAGAATTTTCTTAGTGAAAATATTATTGAGAGGGTGCAGTTTAACTGTATAAAAAATCATGTTTAAACGGATGGTTAGCTATTTGTTAATTTTGGCTTTGTTATTAGCACCTTCTTTAACTATGAGCTATTATACAGTTAATAATGAGGATAAGTACTTTGTTAAAAATAGCAAAGAAACTAAATCTTCTCTCTCTGACCCTCAGCCAAATGACAAACGTCCTGTGAAAAAAAAAAGTAACATGATGTTCAATTTTGCTTTATAAATAGTTGAGTTAAAAATTAGGAAGGGTAGAACATAGTGAAATCTACCAAAAATTAAATTTTTCCATTTTCAAGAGGTTATAGAAAATTAAACATTGCGTAAAATAGATAAAAAATAATCTCGTAAACATTACTAATAAATTAAATGTGATGGCTATAATTGAAAAACTTAAAGAAAAGTACATATTAACTATTCTTTGGATTTGCTTCATTTTTTATATGCTAATGATAATCTATATCTTTTATAGATTTAATGTGTTTGAGTGTTTGACATGCTTTTTGCATGGATACATTTGCGGAATTAACTTAGCATTTGATTTTTTTATGTCTATTCTTACAGTATTAGGAGGGGGGCTTATTTCAGTAATAGGTATTTTATCCAATATGGGAGCAAATAATAGCCGCGTTCGTGCCAATCGCGAAATACAACTTAGAAAAAACAATGAACTTAGACTTTCTGAAATACTCAGAAAGAATGAAGAAATATTAACGTTTTTAAAGAACTCAGCAAAAATAGAAAAAACTATAGACACTCCAGCCTCTGTTATTGCTAATGCCCCTGTTTTTGTTAAAAGCAAAATATTTATTGATGCAATGGTGGAAGACAGTGAGTTTACTAAAAGTGTACAAGAATATTTGTCTAAAGAATCAATTAGTTATCTTTCTCCATTTGGTTTTAAAGATAGTCAAATTCATGTTGAAGAACTTTTACATGAAAATATCAAATATTGCGAAATTATATTTATTTTATGTGGTAAAAAGCAATTTTCTTTATGGTTAAAAAATAGAATCCGACTTTATGAAAAATTAAGATTACAGAAAGAGTCATCTCCTTTTCCTAGCCTATTTGTTCTATATGTAGGCAATGATTATAAAATTGATGAAAAAAACAGTAATATTAGATACATACACTGTACAACGGAAGCAAAAAACATTAACGAATGTCGTAAATTTATGTCCATTGTTAACAAGCTAAAGGATAAAGAGGTTGTTAATAATATCTATTGGGATTAACTAACATGACTAATACGCAGACAATTTGGAATCTAAATGAAATTTTAGTTTATTTAGATAAGTTATGTCTACTGAATAAAATAGTAACACATCACTTTCCTACCATTCTACAAGTTGAAGAACAAAGTTCTATAATCCAACCTGTTTTACCAGAGAAAAAAGGTAATATATTTTGTTCAACCGTCACACAGTCTAATGAAAATAATCCGGTATTCGATGTCTTTATTGATAGTGCTCCAGCAAGTGATTTTTTACTAAACGAACTTAAAAGAGTTCTTGGCGCTCGTAGTGATGCTTATGAAAAGCAGCTAAAATTTACTATTGATGGTTGCTTGGAATACAACGAAAAATCAAAATCTAGAGAAAACAGTTTGTTGGAATGTGACATTTCTATCCTTCCTTTTAATATAAATACTCCTAAAATATGGTTGAATAACTGTATACGTGGCTATAGAAAAATACTAATAAAACGAAAAATACCCTTTCGTATAATAATTTACACGTCTGAAGACCAACTTTTCCCCAATCTTAATGATTTTGCTGACTTATCAATAGAAATATGCACTAGTCCTGAAAGTTGTATAGAAAAGGTACAAAACTATGCCAATAGATGATCCCTATCCAGGTTTACGTTCCCACCGTTTTGACGAAAGAGATATTTTCTTTGGGCGAGATGACTATATTGCTCAACTAATTGATAAATTGGAAGGTAGCCATTTTATTGTTATAGTAGGTGACTCTGGTTGTGGTAAATCTTCTTTAATTCGTGCAGGATTGATACCTGGGCTTGTAGATTTTGGCATTTGGCATGTCGCTAGTTTTCGTCCTTTAAATGCACCTTTCCAAAATGCTGCCAATGCTTTGATTGAAGATTTTGATGAAGAAAGAGAATGCCCTACACTCCAATCAGAATATTTAAACTTTCGTAAATTAGATGATGTGAATAAAGCTCAAAAAAAACTAAGGGAAGAGTTAAGCGCAACACCAGAAAGTTTATGTGATTTAGCATCGCGTGTGTTACCTCTGGATAGAAAGCTACTGGTTATTGCTGATCAATTTGAGGAAATATTTCGCCGTGATGCTCAAAAAGAGGAAGTTGATGAATTTGTTGCTTGGTTGTTAAAAACAGCAGAAAACCATGAGATTTATGTCGTGATTTCTATGCGTCATGAGTACATAGGGGCATGTATTAATAAGTATCCTGAGTTGTATCCATTTTTTACAGCAAAAGAATCTGTCTTAGTCCCCCCTTTAACTTCAGAACAACTCAAAGAAACGATTGAATTACCAGCACAAATTCGTGGTGGTAAAGTAGAGCCTGAATTGGTTGATAAATTATTACAAGTTAACATCCCTGATAGATTGTCTTTGTTACAACATGCTTTAATGCAAATGTGGGATAAAGTGGCCGAGAATGACACTCAACTATTAACTTTAACACTTTATGACGAAATTGGTGGAAATGTAGGCAATATACTTGAAAATAGTGCAGAACAAGCCTATAAAAGGCTTGAAGAAATGCAGGACGTGGCAGAAATTTTGTTTCGTCGCTTAACTCAAAAAGATGATAAGAGTAACTATACCCGTACGGCTGTTACTTTAAGAGATATTGCTGAACTCACAGGAAAAAATATACCCACTATTCAATGGGTGGTAGACACTTTTCGTCATTCCCCTTATCGTTTTCTTACTCCTGAAATAGAGGCAAAACTTACTTTAGAAGCCAGTGATATTATCGATATTACGCATGAAAGCTTGATTCGCCAATGGAAGCGTTTAAGAAAATGGGCTGATAAGGAATATGATTTATTTAAAGACTATGAACACTTAGATGAGTCAATTACTTACTGGAAACATGGAGAGGGTGAGCTATCGGTTGGTGCTACCTTAAAAACGAATGAAGCTTGGTATGAAAAGCTAAATGGGCTTTACCAAACTGAGAGACAAAAAATAGCTTGGGTCAAACGTTATAGCAAGAATGATTCTCATAATGAATTCACTGATGTTGTTGACTTTCTTAAACAAAGTCAAGAAAAAGATAAAGACGAAAAACAAAAAGAAGAAGATAGAAAGCGTCAAGCAGAAGAATTACGAGAAATTCGCCTTAAAAAGCTTTTGGCTTACACGTTTACAGGCATTTTCTTTATTCTTTCACTCATGGCTGGAGGGGCAACTCTTTGGGCGGTGATGTCAGAAAAACAACGTACTTTAGATTTATTTGATTCCCAACGAGTACATGCTGCCCTGTTTGCAAAAAACGATGATTACACCTCTGCCCAACAATTGCTCATGAAAACACATGAATTGGATAGCTTTATCAATAATTCCAATTTACGTCATGCGCGTAATTTACTTGAATGGTTTACCCAACTAATGGGAGCTAAACCAGTTCAAATTTATTCAGGGGCTAATGTTGTTTTGCAAAATTTAGCAGTGAGTCCAAATGAGCAACTGATTGTGGCAGTGGGGGAAGAAGGGGCTGTTGTTATCTTTGATAATCAAACAAGACAATTTATCCAAACCCTAAAAGAACACACAAGCACTGTTAATGCAGTGGTATTCGATCCACACAACCAATGGTTCGTCACATGTGGAGATGATAAGAAAATTATCTTTTGGTCAATATCTAAAATTGGCAAAGCCAATAAATTAAAAGAATGGTTAGCACCTGGAGAAGTTTGGGCACTTGCCATCACACCTGATGGTAAACAACTGGCCAGTGGTGGAGATGATAATGATATTACACTGTGGAATATCGAATCTGGCGAACAACTTGGCACTTTTAAAGGTCACACAGACAAGATTACTGACTTGAGTTTTGATAAAGAGGGAAAAATACTTGCCAGTGCTTCGTATGATGATACCGCACGTTTATGGAGTGTTGCAGAACAAAAAGTAATGCATGTGTTACAAGCACATTCCGATCATGTTCAAAGCGTGGCTTTTAGTCCAGACAATAAATTGTTGGCAACTGGCAGTAATGATGACACTATTCATTTATGGAATGTGGAATCCGGTGAAATAGCTGGTAACCCATTTAAAGGGCATACGAATAAGGTTTTTGACGTAGCTTTTTTAAATGATGGCAAAAAACTAGTTTCAGCCAGCCAAGATGGAAGTTTGAGATTGTGGGATGTTGACAGTCGTGTGACTTTGCGGGTATTACAAGGCCATAGCGCTTATGTGTCAAGTGTGGCAGTACAAGGTCATCAAATTCTAAGTGCAAGCACGGATGGCACAGTCAAACGTTGGGAAAGTAATTTACCAGATCAACAAAGTATTCCCTTGAAAAATACACCTTCTTCGATAGCTATTGCGCCGGATGCTAAAACCATTGTGGTTGGATTTGCTAATGGTGATTTACACATTTATCCACTGCCACTTGTGACACAACAACCTTTGATTTCTTTGTCAAAAGTTCATGCACGTGACATTCAACGTATCGCTTTTAATAGCAAAGGTGATTTGTTGGCAACAGTGAGTTATGATAATACAGCAAAAGTATGGCAAGTGACTGACGATCAATTAACCTTAAAGTTTGAAGTAGGGCATAGCGATAGGGTCAATGCTGTCATATTTTCACCAAATGATGAAACTCTGGTCACTGCAAGTTATGATAATGATAATACTCCTGACATTAAGGAAGGAAAAATAACTATCGTTGATTTGGCCACTCAAAAAACAGCAGAATATGACTATGTTCATGGTGGAAACGATGTCAATACCGTTGGATTTGATAGCAGTGGGCAAAAATTACTGACTGCCAGCGATAATGAAATCAAGGTGTGGAATTTCAATGAGTTTAAACCTGGCAAACAGCCTAAGCCGTTAACAACAACGAAGTTAACAGGATTGATGTGGGCCAGTTTAAATCCACAAGGTCAGCTTTATGCTGGTGCTGGTTGGAGTAATTTTAATGTCAATGTTTATCAAATGGATGGCCAACTACAAAAAGCATTTACTGGTCATGATGCGACGATTATTAAAACCATGTTCAGTCCTGACGGTCAACAACTTGCCTCTGCCAGCGCCAATGGTGAAATCCGCTTTTGGGATTTACAAAATAATACCGAGTTATTCACTTTACATTTACCCACTCAAGGTAGAGAATCCTTATGGGATTTTGATTTCTACTGTACTGAAAAAGGCCAAGGCGATTGTTGGCTTGCTGTGCCTTTAACGCAAGGTAAATTAATCACTTACAAAATAGGGAAATTATGATATAAGCCCTTAGATTGATGCCAGGAAACTCTACAGGATGGAACCTCGTTTATTGGTAAAGTAATTCGCCTTATGTTTTTAGGCGGCAGTAAAGTTAATCCTTAGCCACATAGGAGCTGCATAACTTTCAAAAATTTAAGACGTTGAGGAGTGTAAAATTCAGATATAAATTTTGCACTCCTTCAAATTATGCTAAATCAAAATCCATTTTTCTTTCAACCAAGTCCACACGGGCTAATTTAACCTGTAGTTGATCAGCTAATCGATAAATTTTCCCCGTTCTTTCACCCTTCAACCGGTGTCCAACAGGATCAAAGTTGTAATAATCATCTTCAAGAGAGGTTACGTGTACCAAACCTTCTACAAAAATACCATCTAATTCGACAAACAAACCAAATGCGGTTACGCCGGTTACTAAACCTGAGTACACTTCTCCAACTTTTTCTTTCATATACTCACATTTTAAGGCTTGAATGGCATCACGGGTTGCATCATCCGCACGGCGTTCAGTCATGGAACAGTGTTCACCCAATAGATGAAGTTCATCTTTAGAATATGGAAATTTTTCTGCTGCTTTACCGTGTAAACGATGACGAATAGCACGATGTATTAGTAAATCTGGATACCGGCGAATGGGAGAGGTAAAATGAGTATACGTTGAATAAGCTAACCCAAAGTGACCTTTATTTTCAGGTGAATAAATGGCCATTTTCATACTGCGCAGTACGACAGTTTGGATTAAACGTGCATCGGGACGGCCTTTGACTTTTTCTAATAATTTTGCGTAATAGCTGGCAGGGGGTTGCTCTTTGCCCCACAATTTTAAACCCATCTCTCCCAAAAATGTACGTAAATTGGCCAGGCTTTCTTCAACAGGAGGTTCGTGAATACGATATAGAAAAGGCATTTTTTGCTTGATTAACCATTCAGCCGTTGCAACATTGGCCGCTAACATCATTTCTTCAATGAGTTTATGTGCTTCATTACGCTCAGTTGAGGTAATTTCTTGAATTTTTTGTTGTTCGTCAAAAATAATGCGTGGTTCGCTTGTTTCAATATCAATTGCCCCCCGCTTTTCCCTTTTTTGCCGGAGTAATAGATACAGGTTGTACAAATTTTCGAGTTGAGGCAGTAATTTACGGGGCTTAAATCCTTTTTTATCGCCAGCAAGCACTTTACCGACTTCAGTATACGTGAGTCGAGCCGCCGAGCGAATCACAGCTTCAAAATAGCGGGTGCGTCGAATTTTGCCGTACACATCAATCGCAAGTTCACATACCATACTTAAACGGTCAACTTTAGGTTTCAGCGAACATAAACCGTTGGATAGTTTTTCAGGCAACATGGGAATTACGTTGTTGGGAAAATAGACTGAATTCCCCCGTTTATGGGCTTCTTCATCCAAATCTGTTTTGAGTTCAACATAAGCTGAGACATCCGCAATGGCGACATATAGTAGCCAACCTTTGCCACGAGGTTCACAATAGACCGCATCATCAAAATCTTTGGCATCTTCACCGTCAATCGTGACAAAAGGGATTTTGCGCATATCTTCCCGTGTTTTCACACTGTCTGGTGGAATCGTCTCACTTAATGCATCGACTGCTTGTAATACAGACTCAGGCCAGGTTTGCGGTAATTCGTGACTGCGGGCAGAAATTTCAATTTCCATGCCTGGTGCATTTTCATTGCCCATGACTTCCACAATTTTACCAATGGGTGGACGATGTCTACTTGGTTGTTCAACCAGTTGCGCAACTACAATTTGTCCAGCTTTAGCACTTTTTCTTGCTCTGGGTGGAATGGAAATGTTTTGGGAAATACGACGATTATGCGGCTCAACGAACGCTACCCCTTTTTCTTGAAAGAAACGACCGACGATTTCAGTGTGGGCACGTTCAAGCACTTCAACAACGGCACCTTCACGTCTGCCACGTTGATCAATACCAACAATATTGGCAAGTACACGATCACCATGTAATAAGCAACGCATTTCTCTCTGGGGAAGTAGTAAATCGCCGCCACCATCGTCTGGCACTAAAAAACCAAATCCATTGGGATGTCCAATAACTCGTCCACGGATTAAATTCATTTTTTGGGCGAGACCATATTCTTTTCGGCGATTACGAATGAGTTGGCCATCTCTTTCCATTGCTTTTAGGCGACGACGTAATGCCTCTACTTTTTCTGGTTCTGTTAAACTCAGCTTGGTTGCTATTTGCTGGAGTCTCATAGGAGACGCGGAATGCGTCAAATGTTGCATAATAAATTCCCGACTGGGAATGGGGTCAGCGTATTTTTCTGATTCTCTTGCAGCAAAGGGGTCTTTTTTAGGTAGTTGACGACTTTTTTTCTTCATTGACAAAAACTATCTCTATGTGTAAAGTGTGCGTCCAACAATGCCGAGGTGGCGAAATTGGTAGACGCGCTAGCTTCAGGTGCTAGTAGGAGCAATCCTGTGAAGGTTCAAGTCCTTTCCTCGGCACCATAACTTTTGATTAATTTTAGTGGGTAGTTAATTTTAAGCAGTTTTTAGGGGTTAATTTTCTTGATAAGAAGGTGAATAACTTTTTTGTAAAGTAAATTTTATATGTTTTGGCTAATGTTTTAATTGTTTAATTTCTTCAACAGAAATTCCAGTAACTTTTGCAATCAAAGTTATGTCTATCCCTTCTTCTAACATTGCTTTAGCTGTTTCTAACTTACCTTTAACCCAACCTTCTTGTTCACCCTCCAACTTTCCTTCCAATTTACCTTCTGCCTTCCCTCTTTGGTAAACATTTTCATCACTCATTTTCATACTTTCTAAAAACATATTAACCTCTCGTTGTGTTCTAACTTTATTTAATTCCTGCCAATCGCCTTCATTCAGTTTATCGTGGTTAAACAACTGGTTAAAATAGTTAAACAAAATGGATATGACCTGTTGTTCTTCTTTTTTCAATAAATCAGAGAACGCTTGCACTAATAAGGCTCTATCGTGTTGAACTTCACCAATAAATAAGGTTGAAACAGCATTACCTATGTCTAATAATTTTTCAACAGTGATCTCATTTTCTGCAATTTTAAAATATTTAAAATCTAAAGCAAATTCGTTTAATAAACTATTATTTTCAATAAGCGCTGAAACGTTAGTGGGCGCTGTCCACTTATTCATCCCATTATAAAGCACGATGGGAAAGATAGGGGGAAGTTTATCAGGTTTTTCTTTGGATTCAATTAAACGCATGTAAAAACTGTAGATGTAATGGGCAACTCGGACAGCCATGAATTTATCTGGGCTGGATTGAAATTCAACAAGTATGACAATGTAGGCAACTTTTCCTTTCAGTTGAGTTTTGTAAATAATATCACTTTCCCTTTTTTCATATTCTTTGGAAAGAAAAGATTTATCAAGTAATTCACAATGATCAAAATCTAATGCTTTCACCCATTCATAGGGTACAAACGATTCTATTAGTTGGCGAAACAAGGTTTTATTAGAAAAGAGTTTTTTGTAGCCACGATCATAAAGTTGGTGCATAATTTAAGGAATTTTTTGTACTTATTCTTTGGCCGAAAGTCGATAACCAACGCCACGGACGGTTTGAATTAAATGATCATAACCATAAGTTGCCAAAGCTTTGCGTAACCGGCGAATGTGGACGTCCACCGTTCTTTCTTCAATATACACATTGCCACCCCATACATGATTAAGCACTTGCTCTCGGCTGTAAACTTTTTCAGGATGGCTCATAAAAAATTGCAGTAAGCGGAATTCAGTGGGACCCATTGCTACTTCTGTATCGCTAATCGTGACGCGATGTTCACTTAAATCTAAAGACAAATCTCTAATTTCTAATTTTTCTGTGTGGCTATGAGTCACAGTGCGTCGTAATACCGCTTTTATCCGCGCCACTAATTCCCTAGGAGAAAAAGGTTTCGTGACGTAATCATCTGCCCCTACTTCTAAACCACGCACTTTATCAGTTTCTTCCCCTTTTGCAGTAAGCATAATGATCGGAATTTCTTTAGTTTGTGCATTCCTTTTTAGTTCGTGCGCAAACTCAATACCACTGATATTAGGTAACATCCAATCTAATAAAATTAGTGAAGGCATTTGATTAAAAATCTTTACGCGCGCTTCAGAAATATCTGCCGCTTCTTCTAGGATAAATCCGGCTTTATGAAAAGGGATATGTAACATTTCACGAATCGCCGACTCATCTTCAACAATCAATATTCTTTGCTCTAACATAGTCTCATTTTGACACTTAACCTAAGTATTTGCATAAGAAACATTCCCATGAGCACCGTCAACAGGGGTTTCTAACCATCTAATCGCCAAGTAAATAAACGGCGTATCTAGTAAAGCCAATCCCCATTTTATAACAAGTTGACCAATTATCATTGAAACTAGGGCTTTGAAAGGTAAACTGCTTGCAAAAGCAATAACAATAAAAAGCACACTATCAATCGTTTGAGAAACAATGGTAGAAAGAATGTTGCGTAACCACAGTTTCTTGCCTTGCGTAAAACGTCGCCAAAAATCAAATGCCCAAATATCGTGCAATTGGCTGACTAAATACGCTGTCATTGAAGCCAATACGATAAGCCAAACATTTCCTAACGTTTGCTCATAAGCTGTTTGATAGCCCCAGAAAATCGCAGCTGGACTCATAATTGCCAATTGAATTAATAATAATAGCACTAAATTTGCCACAAACCCTAAAAACACAAAATAATAAGCAATTCGTTTTCCCCAAATTTCACCAATCACATCTGTACACCAAAAAACTAAGGCGTAAGCAACAACACCGGCTGGCACACTAAAGTTAAACCAAACCATAATTTTTGAGGCCAAGATGTTACTGGCTAAAATACTGGTAATAAACAAAGTACAAAGTAACATCAATGGTTTAAGTTTATATTGTTGGTCGATTTTAGGAGAAATTAATGAAAATGATAAAACTTGCATACTTATGCCTTTAGGTTTTGTTAAATAATGCCAATGCTCGCAAACATTGTTCTCGGTGTTGTTCCCCCATATTGGGTTCAAATGTTTGCTGTGATAATTTTAATCCATACTGAATATTTTGTTTATCCGCAATTAATGTCCACAAGCATAGTTGAGACAAAGCAGTTTCCGTGTCTGGCAAATGTTGTACATCTTCCCAAGTCAACCAGACGGTGTTGGATTGCGTCCCACCAAATTGTTTCACAAACCAACCGCGTTCTTTTGCCACCGCTTTCCAATCTACATGACGTGGCGGATCACTGAGTTGATAATCACGATAGCCAATAAAATCTTCTCCATTACCTTGTTGCTGACCACTCCCTGCGTGCTGCACATCTGAATGATTCATGGGTAAAGTTGTTTGACCCTGTGGTGTTGGGTACACAAGTATTTTAGCGGCTAATTGAATATTTGACCACGCATAAAACAAATTTAATGGAAATTGTGTAACAACCACCAATTTTTCTAAATTCACCCAACCACGTTGTGTAGTCTGCACTGGAATAGTCAAAGTCACATGTTGATTTTCAGCTATATCAAGGGTAGTGGTTGAATTAGCCGCAATTTTATTTAAAGGTATTGGAGAATAGTGAATCGGAGAATGTTGTTGCCACTTTAGTGCATAACGTTTAGCCTGCTCACGGTTATCTATCCACAACTGAAACTGTGCTTTTTCACCTGCAAACACTGGCTGAGATTTACCCACTTCAATTTTTAACCCTAATAAATTTTTGTGGGTATGTAAAATAGAGACCATTGCCATGCTGGCTAATAAAAATGTTAGCAGGAAACCCATACTATTATTGTAGTTCATTGAACCCACTAACATGACCAATAAAACAATGGCAAATGCGCCACCTGCTTTGGTGGGCAAAATGTAAATATTACGCCGAGTTAAAACCGCTGTTTTTTGCTCCGTCTTGTTTGTTTGAAGACGCTTAAAAAAGTGAGACAGTTGAGAGATGGGGGCCATTTATTTTTTAGTAAAGAATTTAACAACAAATTTAGATTTATGAATTGTAACAAACTCTATCAAATAATGTTGCTTGTTTAAGATATTGTCTGGAAAGTAGCGCTTATATGATCAACTTGCTGAACGGAGTTTGTAAGCCCTTCCAAAACATTTGGAAGCAGATTACAAACCTGAACATTGCACTTATTTCTGAAAAAAAAGTTTATGAGATATAGCAACATAGCAATAGCTCAACAAAGAACTAATGAATCTGCTGCTTTTGGGTGGGAAAAAATGAAATTGTTTTTAAGTTCAAGTCCCAACCGTTATTTTTGATAGCATTGAGAATCAAAGTACACAGGGAATGTAACATGGCTTCATCAAGAGTCATTTCTATGCCTTGGCCTTCTTCAGGGTGCATACATAACAGTTGCTTACCATCCTCTTGCTGCTTGATTGAAACTTTAGAGACTAAAATGGGTTCTTCTTCAAAAACGGATTGTGTACCTTCATCTTCATACTCGGTTTCAAAATCAATTTCGTCATTAGAATTATCACTTTTCAAAGAAAATATGCTGGGCTTAGTTGGCTTGCCGAAATAAGGAACAGTTTGAAATGTTTCTAACATATTCATTAAGCAAACCCAGAGTAATTTGACATAACGACGGGTTAACCAAAGTTTATATTCGACTTTATCCACTGTATTCATACGAAGTAACAACCGATCCTGCAAAGGCACAAAACTTAATTGCATTTGATGTAATTGACTCATAAGCAATTAAGTTCTTAAGCCCAGTACATCTTGCATATCAAACAGACCGTTATCATGTTGCATTAGCCAAACAGCTGCTCGCATTGCACCTTTGGCAAATGTCATACGGCTGGTGGCTTTATGAGTGATTTCAATCCGCTCACCAATATCTGCAAACATGGCAGTGTGCTCGCCGATAATGTCGCCTGCTCGAATGGTTTCAAAACCAATGGTTTTACGATCACGCGCACCCGTGTGACCTTCTCGACCATACACAGCACAACTGGCTAAATCTCGATTTAGGGTACGGGCAATGACTTCACCCATATGCAATGCCGTACCTGAAGGGGCATCAAGTTTATGTCGGTGATGGGATTCTATGATTTCTATATCAACTTCATCATTCAACACTTTAGCAGCAGTTTCTAAGAGTTTAAACACTAAATTCACACCCACGCTCATATTTGGTGCAAATACAATAGCAATATCTCTTGCTGCTAATTCAATTTTTTCACGTTGAGCAGGTGTAAATCCGGTGGTACCAATAACCATCCGTTTACCGACTTCTCGACAGATAGCCAAATTAGCTAACGTAGCTTCTGGCACGGTAAAGTCTATCAAGACATCAAAATTATTGGCTACTTTTTTTAAATCAGTGACTACGGATACATCCAAACGATTGATGCCAGCTAATTCTCCTGCATCAGCACCGATTAAACTGCTTTCAGAATGTTCCAAGGCAACACTTAATACTGTTTCATTGATGTCAATACAGGCCTCAATTAATCGCCGTCCCATCCTACCCGCGGCACCTGCAATTCCTACATGGACAGCCATAAATCTACTCCTAGAATTTCATTTCTTCAAAAAATTTTTTAACACTGTCAAACCAAGAGTTTTGTTTTGGTGTATGACGATTATTGTCTTTCATGGAATCTTCAAATTCTTGTAATAACTCTTTTTGTTTTAAGGTTAAATTGATAGGAGTTTCTATCGTAACCTGACAATATAAATCGCCCACAGGACCACCTCGCACAGGTTTAATACCTTTGCCACGAATTCGAAATACGCGACCGGTTTGGGTTTCGGGAGGAATTTTAAGCATGACTTTACCATCTAAGGTTGGGGCTTGTAATTCCCCTCCTAATGCAGCTGTGACAATGCTAATCGGGACTTCGCAATATAAATTGTTATCTTCCCGTTTGAAAATAGAATGGGCACGAATGGTAATCTGTACGTACAAATCTCCGGCAGGTCCACCATTTAAACCTGCTTCACCTTCGCCAGACAAACGAATACGGTCACCTTCATCCACACCAGCAGGTACTTTCACTGACAGTGTTTTTTGTTCCTTAATTCTGCCTGAACCATGACAAGAGCCACAAGGATTGCTAATTGTTTTGCCTGTGCCCTGACAACGTGGACAGGTTTGTTGCACAGAGAAAAAGCCTTGGGACATGCGCACTTGTCCCACACCACCGCAACGTGGACAGGTTTGTGGGCTTGAACCGGCTTTTGCGCCACTCCCTTGACAGGTTTTACAAACCGCTGTCGTTGGTATACGGATTTTTGCATCTGTCCCAAAAACAGCTTCTTCTAAACTTAAGGTAAGATCGTAACGTAAATCAGCCCCTCGAAAGGCGCGATTGCCACCACCGCCACCTCGTCGACCGCCGCCAAAAAAGCTTTCAAAAATATCACCTAAATCATTAAAATCTCCAAACCCACCTGAAAATCCACTGGCACCGGCACCCATTGAAGGATCAATACCAGCATGTCCAAATTGATCATAGGCTGCACGTTTTTGCGGATCAGCAAGTACTTCATAAGCTTCTTTGACTTCTTTAAATTTGTCTTCAGCACTGTCATCATTTGTATTACGATCAGGATGAAATTTCATTGCCAAACGCCGATAAGCTTTTTTAAGCTCATCTTCGCTGGCATTTTTTTGAACGTTTAAAACTTCGTAGTAATCTCTTTTTGACATAGAATTAATAACTTTATATTAGTTTACTTATTGATTTTTTGAGAGAGTTTAACATATTACTAGCTTATTTATGGGTATGATGAAAAACTATTCAAGCAAAATTTGGCTGACAACATTGAAATACACCTATTTATTCACAAAATAGTAAATGGCATATGTTTTTTAGTGTATCACCTGTTGTCAAGACAATATATTTTAATTGTGTATCTGACTATTGCTTATAAAATTGTTAAACTGTACAAAAAGCAACTTCCCATCTCGTTCGCAGAATTGTTATTGATAAATAATAAGAGGATATTTTACATGGATAATTTAAGTATTTTATTAGCAGAGGATAATGCTGTAAACCAGAAGGTCGCATTGCTCATGCTTAAGAAACTTGGTTACCAAGCAGATGTTGTTAGTAATGGCTTAGAAGTGTTAGATGCATTACGTAAGCAACCGTATCAAATTGTATTTATGGATGTTCAAATGCCTGATATGGATGGTCTGACAGCGACTAAGAAAATTGTTGAAGAATGGTCTGAGACAGAACGTCCATGGATTATTGCAATGACAGCTAATGCGATGGAGGGCGATCGTGAAGCTTGCTTAGATGCTGGTATGAATGACTATGTAACCAAACCAATTAAAACAGATCAATTGAAAGAAGCTTTTTCTCGTTACGATCAAAAAAGCTCAAATTAAAGGTTTTATAAATGCAAGCAACATTTCCGAAGGTCAAAGTTCTATTTGTTTGTATGGGAAATATTTGTCGTTCTCCCACAGCAGAAGGGAGTTTTAGAAAGTTGGTTATCTCCGCAGATTTAAAAGACCAAATTGCAATAGATTCCGCAGGTACACACGCTTACCATATTGGTGCGCCCCCCGATGGACGTTCCCAACAAGCGGCGCTTAAACGTGGTATTGATTTAAGTGATTTACGCGGTCGTCAGGTCGATATTGAAGATTTTGAACATTTTGATTATATCCTAGCAATGGATAATGATAATTATGCCATCTTACAATCAAATTGTCCTAAACACGCACAAGATAAACTTCACCGATTACTAGATTTTGCGCCCGAGGCAAACACTCGTGAAGTTCCCGACCCCTATTTTGGCGGCGGAAAAGGCTTTGAACGAGTGTTAGATTTAATTGAAGCTGCAAATGTAGGATTACTTGCAGATATTCGTCAAAAATTTAATGTCTAAATTTTTAACGGGAACGATACACAATACGCCCTTTGCTCAAATCATAGGGCGTTAATTGCACGGTGACTTTATCACCAGTTAAAATACGAATATAGTGTTTACGCATTCTACCTGAAATATGGGCAGTGACAGAGTGACCATTTTCTAGTTGAACACGAAACGTGGTATTAGGCAACGTCTCAATGACGGTGCCTTCCATTTCAATAGCATCTTCTTTTGGCATACAAGCGAATCGTTAGAACCCATTTAGTTTTACAAACAATACATTATGCAATAAATTCTCTCATTTGACAAAATTTAATTAGGTTTAGTACTTTGTCCAGGTAGAATTAACGAGTACGGTAGGGTGTGTCCTACGCACCGAAAAACGTCTGGTGCGTGAGACGCACCCTACAAATAATCTTGGCAGAGTACTATAGCTGATGTGTAATAATATGTCATAATATATACATGACTAACCCACTTAAATTTCGCGAAAAAGTATTTGCCACCAAAGACAAGTACAATCTG
>JADGDF010000212.1 GCA_016745055.1 Thiotrichaceae bacterium
AAATAAGACCAACGTCCGATAGTGGCGTTAAACGGATAGTTTCTAATTCGGCAAATTGGCTAGCAACAAGGCTGACAGGATGCGGAATTATAATAACCATCTTAATTTTGATGGAATTTTCTAACTTTTCAGTTTTAGTTTCCAGTTCGACGCCTTGTTCAACGCCATCATCAAAAGCCGTATCAATCACATTCTTTAAATCACGATACACTTTCAGGCTTTCTTCATAAGCGGCATATTCCGTTTCTGAATAATTAGCAATGGCAGCTTGTTCAAATAGTTTTTGGAATATTTTTCTTGCAGCTTTTAAGGTCTTTCAGTCAAGTCTTCCAGATTTCTTAATACATAAAGCCATTTATCAAAGTAGGTTTCAAGTTCAGCTTCTGTTTTGGTGAACTTGGGCATTTCAAGATAAACGTAAGTCAGTTTATTGTAAAACACCTTTTGGGTTCGTTTATCAATCAATTGGACTTCATGATGAAAAACGTCTGTATCTACTATGTAATTTGACGGAATCCCGCATTTTTAGGTAAACGAGTTTTAGAGAATTTCATCCCCGATTTGTGTCACGAAAACGTGTCATAGCTAGCTTCTTTATCTCCACCAAATACAAAGTCTAAAATACCGATGGTGTAAACGGCTTTAAGTTTAAAATTCCAATTACCTTTTTCAGCTTGTTGTTGAATGGGAAAAATCGAATAATAAATACTGCGTTCTTTGAAGTAGTTTTGTTTGGCTTTTTGAATTTCGACAATAAACTTTTCACCAGTTTCGTTTTCGCAATAAATATCAAAAATGGCTTTTCTATCGTCAGCAATGGCTGGCAATTGTTCTTTAGGCAGATAGGTTAAATTAACAATCTGACCAATTTCTTTACCCAACAACGTATTGAGAAAATCGATCAACAAATCTTTGTTGGGTTCGGTACCAAACAGTTTTTTAAACCTGAAGTCAGTAAACGGACTAATGTATTTGTCTTGGATGCGCATGGTTGAATCTTTTTTTCATAAATTACGTTGGGCGTTGATTTGGTAGAAGATAGTAAAACCCACTAGAACTAGTCCTGTTTCTTAATTTTGAAAATTCCATAATTCCATCAGACATTGCCAAATAGTTAGGCTTTTACAGTTGGATGTTTTGCTTATCCGCCTTACTGGTTACTTACTTGCTTCAAACTTTGTGGTTTTTTGTGATAACTCTTCATTCCACACAAGTGCGTGGAACGAAAAAAGGATATTTAAATCTAAGCGTTGGAAAAGGATTTCTGGCCTGCAGGACTAAATATCAAATGGATGACGTTTTATCAAAGTTTCATTACGATCTGCCCCAGTTGAGACAATATCAATAGGCACGCCTAACAAACTTTCGACTTTTTCTAAATAAGTTCGTGCATTTTCAGGCAAATCATTATAGTTTTGAATACCATTGGTTGAAGTTTGCCAACCAGGTAAATCAATATAAACCGGTTCGCATTTTTCAAAGGCTTCAGCACCCGTTGGAGGTACACTAATTTCTTGGCCTTCATAACGATAGCTGGTACAAATACGTAACGTTTCCAATCCATCTAATACATCAAGTTTGGTGATACAAATACCTGTCAAGCTATTAATCACCGCAGAACGTTTTAATGCCACCATGTCTAGCCACCCACAACGTCTTGCACGACCTGTCGTTGCACCATACTCATGGCCTTTATCTGATAGATGTTTGCCTACATCATTAAACAATTCGGTAGGAAAAGGACCACTCCCCACTCGAGTGGTATAGGCTTTAGTGATGCCTAGGATATAATCAAAACTACGAGGGCCTAGACCACTACCGGTTGCTGCACCGCCTGCTGTAGTATTTGACGAAGTGACAAAAGGATAAGTCCCTTGATCGATGTCAAGTAAAGTGCCTTGCGCACCTTCAAATAAAATATTTTTACCTGCTTCATGCAATTGGTTTAAAAACTGGGTAATATCTGTGACTAAAGGTTTTAAAATCTCAGCCATTTCCAACGTTTCATCATGCACTTTTTGAAAATCAACAGGGTCTGTTTTGAAATAATGTTGTAAGGAAAAATTATGATATTCAATGACTTCACGAAGTTTAGCCGCAAACTGTTCTGGATAAAATAAATCATTGACTCGTAAACCACGTCGTGCCACTTTATCTTCATAAGCTGGGCCAATACCTCTGCCAGTGGTACCAATTTTAGCTTTACCCCTGGCTAATTCTCTGGCATTATCAAGGCTAACATGATAAGGCAATAATAATGGGCACGCGTTACTGATGCGTAAACGATTAGCAACGGGTACATTGTTTTGTTCCAAAGTTCGCATTTCTTCCAATAGTGCGCTTGGAGACAGTACAACACCGTTGCCAATCAAACAATACACATTGTCTCGTAAAATGCCTGAAGGAATTAAATGCAACACCGTTTTTTTGCCGTCAATGACTAACGTATGTCCTGCATTATGGCCACCTTGAAAACGCGCAACAGCAGAGGCGCGATCTGTTAATAAGTCAACCACTTTACCTTTGCCTTCGTCACCCCATTGAGTGCCGACGACTACAACATTTTTACCCATAATTATTTTCTCTATTAATTTTAATAAGTTAAAAAAGCTATCTAATGCGACGACTTCGGTTAATTTCAACTTCTGGCGTATTTGGAATATGTTTTGCCCATAAACCAAGTTTTGCTGCCCGTGCTTGTCGTTCAAGATTAACTAACTGGCGATCTTCAGTTGTTTCAGACACGATAGCTAAACCTGCTTTAACCAGTTCTGCATTTACATCAACACTACCCACAAATACACGTCCTTTGAGTGTATTGTAATTGGTTTCATAAATTTCTACACGCACTGGCCTATCAAAAGCAAGTTGAAATAAGGTCGTTTTAGCTTCAGCGCTTAGCACTTGGTTATTATCAGGTGCATTAATGTCTGCCAAATGTACAGTATAAAGCTTATTACTGTCATCAAGCATTGTCAGTGTATCACCATCAAGAACAGTTAACACATCTCCATAAACATTGTTCTTCAACAGTGCCATTTGGCAAGCAGTTGCAAAACAAATGAGCACAAAAACAAATATCGATCGTTTATAAACTTGCATAAATCCTCCCAATCTTTGAGATAAAAATAATCATTAAACCAAATACTATCCGAATAAGGATGTTGATTGCAAGGAAGGCCGCGTACTGTATGTGGATAATAAAAATTAGAAAATGAGAGGGAGGTTTTTATTATTTCCAAACTTTGTCTGGATAAGTTTGAGAGCAAAATACTGCTGCTAAAACTTAGGAACAATAAAAATCATTATAAGACAAGGGCTAAATAATCTAGTTGAACAATGAGTACATCATCGTATGACTGTCACAAAAATAGTTCTTCCAGTTTAAAAGGAAAATCATAAAATTGAATGAATACTTCCTATTTATCTAAACGGCAGAATTTATAACAGCTTTAAGATGTACTGCATTGCTAATACTTTGTATACTACAATTTTTGCCATTGCTTATTTTCCGACTATTTTTGTCATAATATAAACAACTAACAGCTACATGAAAAAAACAGCACTACCGTCTCCTTCTCCAGCTATGCTTGCACATAGCGAACAACTCGTCCAATTAATTACCGCCCAAATGCAACAATCCAAGCCCGTACTACCCTTTGTGGATTTTATGCAACAGGCACTTTATATGCCAAATTTAGGGTATTACAGTGCAGGACTAGATAAATTGGGTAAAACAGGTGATTTTGTCACAGCACCAGAAATTTCTCCTTTATTTTCACAATGCATCGCTAATCAATGCCAACAAGTTTTATCATCTTTAGAAAATGGAGTTATTTTAGAATTTGGTGCAGGTTCTGGCATCATGGCGGCTGACATCTTGAATCATTTAGATCAATTACAGTGCTTGCCTCAATATTATTACATTGTTGAAGTAAGCGCCGACCTTAAGCAACGTCAGCAAACCACTTTAAAAAATCGTTTATCTGATGAATTATTTACAACAGTGCAATGGATAAGTCGTTTACCTGAAGAACCAATGCAAGCAGTGATATTAGCAAATGAAGTATTGGATGCCATGCCTGTCCATAAATTTCGCGTTGAACAAAACTATATTGCAGAATTTTATGTAAGCTATCAAAACGAACAATTTGAGTGGCAAATTTTACCAACACAGAATACTTTACTGCAAACAACAGTAGATAATTTACGTTTGCCTATTGGTTATGTTTCCGAAGTCAATTTATTACTTGAACCTTGGATAAAAGCGATGGCCAACATCTTAGAAAAAGGGTTGGTATTATTAATAGACTACGGATTTTTACGTTCAGAATATTATCATCCACAGAGAAATGAAGGCACATTGATGTGCCATTATCAACATCATGCGCATACTGATCCTTTGATTTTAGTTGGCTTACAAGATATTACTGCTCATGTGGATTTTACGGCGGTGTTTGATGTGGCACAAAAAAATAATTTACAAATCGCAGGATACACACAACAAGCAAATTTTCTGTTAGCAAGTGGGTTATTAAATAATTTAACGCAATATGAAACGCATGAAATCAATGCTGAATATTTTCAATTATCCCAACAAGTCAAGACGTTAACTTTACCCAGTGAAATGGGCGAATTATTTAAAGTCATGGCATTAACCCGCGAATTAGATTTGTCTCTCATTGGCTTTTCTTAATGTAAGTGCTGAAATTTTTGAGTTATATACAAGTTGTCATAAAAGTGTCATAAAATAGCAATAAAACCTTGCTAGCATATTAAGCGTTATGCAAGACGCACAAAAAGTACTGTAATTTCGCACATTAAGCATCAATCTTCCTGCAATTCCATCCACTTGTACGGTACATGAAGTGGGTGAGATGTTTCTCACGGAACAATATCACTCATTCAATTCTGGCAAAATGATGAGCTACCTTCAAAAAATTCGTGAACGTAGAGCACAAAGGCAAGTTGTAAACTAAGCTTTACCCTTTTATCTCATTCCAATATGCTGATATTGGAATGTGTATTGTGTCACGCAAGTGAAAACTAGTTCTGTTTTAATGGAACATTTGTCAAACTCATAAGTATATATTTAATTAAGCAAAGTGCTGTTAAATATTGATCTAATACTGTCACAGATAATCTCATTCCTGCTCATTTGATGAGTTGCCAAATAAAGTTTAATAAATCATATTTTTCTTTATATATCATATATATAACAACGTAAATCAATAGATTACTTATTCGGCAACATATCTATTGATAATAGTAACTAACATTTCTTTGACCAATTCTTTCGTAACTAATGTTAAGGAGTCCGTAGTAATTTTACCTACCTTAACAGTTTATATGAGAATATTCGCTGGGACCTGCGTAACATCAGTTATGAATCTAAGTTTTACATCAAAACTTTAGTATTTCTTTCTCATGTTGTACCTAAAGTGTAAATCCTAAGATGAATCAATTAAACCAACAGTATTAACTTTAAATATTGATGTTTTTCTATTTAATAACATTCTCCTACTTTGACATTATTTTTTACTATTAAACTCAACAAAATTAAACTATAATTACTAATGTAATATAGCCTTATATATCTTATTATAACGCGATGCTCGACTTAATAATCTAGAAAAGAGTTTAAAACGGCATGTTTCATTGCTATATTTTTATGACCACAACAAGAATATAGAGGAAAAAG
>JADGDF010000213.1 GCA_016745055.1 Thiotrichaceae bacterium
TCTTATTGATTTATATGATGAAATAATTGGAGTATGTGCCGGACTATGGAACTTTTATCTAGCTAATTGATTGATTTTTAACGGGATACAACTCTAGTAGGAGCTGCACTACTCACAGAAGAAGTGTTAACGCTATCGTCATTTACCAAAAGTATATCTGTACCTGTATGATCATCAATACCTGCCGCTTTTGATTTACCATTGAACAAGAAAGTAGGATGCCCACCTTTACCAATATAAACTACAGGATGATATGCAATCTTTTCAGCATCAACCCACTTTCTTGTTTCTCCTCCTTTATATAGCGCTATAGGCATATGTGCAGAAGCAGCAATACGTAGAGGTTTTTGTTTATCATCAAGTTCGATCATCATGCCTTCCCAATCACCTTCATGGTAACCTATAACAAAACCACCATTATCATTCCATTCATTAATCAGGTAAAAGAAATGGTATTGAACATATGTTTTGCCATTTTGTCGAATAACTCTTCCATATACAGTATAATTCTTTCTTTTTTTCATAATATCTTCATAAGGACGATACGATATTTGCGAATTATAATTTGGTTCAGCACCAGATTTTTCTGCATAATACTCTCTTGTATCTTTTCCACCGTGATCACCATTCAAAATATCCAGATAATATTCTTTGTAATCAGATGAATCCAAAATAGTTGGAAATTGGTCAAAAGATATTCTTGGATGTGGTGCGCTATTGAAGTTATGGTAGTCTTGTGTATCCATCCATTGACCCTTAGCAGGAAATACAACATAAGTGGGCAAATCTTTCCCAAACGCAAGTCGAAATGACGTGTAAGCGGTCCCAAAAATACTTCTTTCAGTTCTACGTCCATATAATACGGCATAATCTAAAAAATCTTCTATCCCTGTAGGTAAATAGTCTCCAGCATGAAATGCCATAACCGGAGCAAATTTTTTCAATAGTTCTTCATCGCTCAGATTTACTGTGTATTCTTTAAGCTGGAAACGATGATCACCTCTTTCAGAAGGAACATAACTCAGTTTTGCAGATAGATATTCGGCACCATAAGATAGTTTTGGAATAATTAAGTTCATTCCTTGCGTAAGTAATACACCTGAAATTGTTGGGTTTCCACTTAGTACACCATAATCCTTCAACTTCCAAAATAATTCTTCACCCAAAGGCTCAAAAGCCAAGTTTGCCCATAACTGTACATCACCATCAGGCGTTGAATATGTTAACTGAGGAATATTTAAGGTTAAGTCTTCAGTGACACTTACGTTTTGTTCATATTTTATGGAATCTTTTGCTTGTTGTTCATTTAGGAGAGTAATAGGTAAGGCAGCAAAGTCAGCTTCAATTGTAGAGTTATCCAGCACATCAAAATCTATTGAAGAAGGTAAAATACTGAAGCCTCCAATATCGGAATAAGCAAAAAGTATATATTTTCCTGAAGATAATGAGTTATAGTAGAATTCCTAGACTTTTGTACCATGAAAACGTTCAAATAGAAGCTATTTTGAATTCTTACATAAGAATTTGATAGTACATGTTTATAAGAATGCTACTATAAAAGAAAATCGACCTTTTTCATCAGTGACTGTCCAACTACATTGTTGTTCTTTGGATGCACATACTTCAATACCTTCAACACTCTGCCCATCAGGCGTGCGCACAAAGCCGGAGATGGTGGCTTCTCCGTTTGATGTTGGAATTGTTGGTTCTGGCACGGCCACGGTTGGTAAGTTGATTAAACTGGAATCATTAATACCTCTTTTTTCTGACCAGGTATTGCCATCCACACTCATTTGCCAATGGTGTTGGGTATTGAGGTAGTCGGTGATGTTGTAGGAACTGGTGCGTTTGGGTTCTTCCCAAGTGGGCGTGTTGGTCATGCGGAACTCGCCGCTGGGGAAGGTGAGTGTGGTGCGGGTGTTGTTCCATGTGCCGTTGTTGAGGACGTTGCCAGCAATTTTCAAAGTCAGAGAATACTTTTCAGTATTATCCAAGATGCTACCATTGTTAATAACACTTCCATTAATAGTCAATGTTTTATAGTAATTAGAGTTATTGAGAACGGTTACTCCTTTATTAATTATCATCGAACCATTGATAACACTGTCACCATTAATCGTTTTTATTCCAGTACCACCCAAAATAATCGTGTTAGCGGTGAAAATACCATTGATGTCTTGAGCCGCCCCATTAAAAACGATTTCTTTAATATTTCCAGTCAAATTGACAGAAGATAAGACAGAACCGGTTATCCAAAGTGTTCCCATGCCTTCTATGGTTCCAGTCCCACTTATATTTCCAAAAGTGACAATATTTGGTTGGTTGATTGTCAATTTCTTACTAGCAAAATGAAACTTTCCAGAAAAGGTAACATTGCCAACAATTTCAATATTAGCATCAAGATTAATTTCTAAACTCTCTATTGGAGTTGTTGCTGTAACTTTTCCAACTAGAGAATCATCAATGAATCTGATACGGTTATTTTTTAAAATGCCATTATTGGTAAGATTACCTGCAATTCTCAAAGTCAGAGAATATTTTTCAGTATTATCCAAGATGTCGCCATTGTTAATAACATTACCGTTGACAGTCAATGTTTTGTAGTAACTAGGATTATTAATAATTACAGCTCCTGAAGAAACAGTAAGTTCTGCTATAGTTGTATCTACTACAAAAACTTTCCCATTAACCACCACACTATCATCCTCAGTCGGCACTTGCCCACCAACCCAAGTCTCCGCCTTATTCCAATCGCCACCGGCAGCCGTAGAGTGAATCACCGCCGCCCAACTTTGTGGTATCCACAATCCCAACATAACGAGAAAAAACAATGTGTTTACAGTTAAGTTTTTCATGGTGTGTCCTTTTTAAATAGGTTGTTGAAAACTATTGCGGCATGGATTAATCACGTTAAAACCTTCAAGTTGAACGGTATGACATAGTACTTCATCAGCAGCAACAAAATACCAGTCTTCTTTCTCGGCAATGAGACGAAAAGCCGCAAAATGTAAGGCATCAAGCGTTCTGAGTCCTTCAGTTTTTCCATATTTTTTTAATAAGTACTCTGCTTCAACAGCAATCGCTTGATTCAAAAGTTCCACATGAAAAGCACTATATTCGGCTTCAAATCCTTCTATTGCTAATTTTAATTGATTATTGTTGATGATATGTGCCCGATATTTTCGGTAAAGTGCGCTGATAAATTCGATCCGTGTTAATTCTAAAATCCAGACTTCATGATTAGGATCATTTATCAAAGTAGTCACTTGTTCAGTTCCCTCTTCTACATGAAAATACTTTATTAACGCAGAAGTATCAAAAAATAGAATCACAATCTATCCTCACGTTCCCGAATAATATCTTCTGACAAATTGCCTGGACAAGTTGCCAAAGCTTCTCTTGTTTTCAAGTAGCCCGTTCTTGATGGTGTTTTTTGCGTCTGTTCCGTTAATCGTTGGACAAAGCTGTGTACCATCATTAAATCCATTGCTGATAACTGTTCAATGTTTTTTATCAATTGTTGTTTTAAAATCATTTTATCGTATTTCCTTATAAACGTAATTCATGTAAAGTTACTATATCCTCTTCCACATCGGCAATTTCGTATTGATAATATAGAGGTATCCAGAAAAATCATCTTGGCTGACTTTTTCGATCTATTTCATCCAAAAAATCAGGTGCAAAATCAATCGTGCCAAAGTCCTGTATTGCTTTAATACGTTTCCGCCAGCGAATATATTCCTTCAGCGCTTCATTAACAGTTTCTTGTTCAGTGTGATGTCCACCAAGTAATTTAGCTTGTTCAAGTAAACTTTCATCTATTAGTTGTATATTTCTCATAGTCTTTTCCCACTTTCAAACAGTTTTCTATCCACAGCCGTAGAATAGATCGTTACCGCCCAACTTTGCGGTATCCACAATCCCAACATAACGAGAAAAAACAGTGTGTTTACAGTTAAGTTTTTCATAGTTTGGTTTCCTATGCTTTCTTTAAAAGAGATTCAATTAACGAAGGTGAAATTTTCATATTGGTTTGTAAAAGCTTGCTGACAACTTGCGGTAAATCTACTTTTTGTTGACGGTTAGCAAATTCTAATACACCTAACACTCCCATCACAACTAAACCTTGTTCCTTCGCCGTTAAGCGTCCTTTTTTTCATCCATTAATAACAAGTCAGCTTGCTTCTGTTTAGCTAACAGAATTGCTTCAATTTCTCCCCGATCTAAATGGAGCAATGAACTATTGCCATCCGCTATTTTTATTTCACAAACGTCAAGCCAAGTGGGAGGGTTTAAAAAATAGCGTTGAACTCTATCAGGTGTACTTTCATGTGTTAGTTCCTGATAAACAGCCGTTGGAATCAACACCTTTCCAAACAATTGTGGCAACAAATCCTGTTCACCAATAACACTCAAATAGCGAAGCGGTGAGGTATTGGAAACAATCACCTTCATTGTGAATTTTTCTCCAATAAAGCTAAAGTTTCTAAATCTGCTTCAAAATCTTCTTTGTCGTAGTACAATTGACAACCTTGCTGTTCTAAAATAGTGACAGTATCTTGCCAATTTTGGTGGTTTAATAAACACTGGGCTTGCTTAAATGTGATATTATCATTGGCATATAGTTGCGCTACTAACTTTTCTAATTGCTCTTCATTAAGCGTTGTTTGCTCTTCTAAAAAGGTGACTATTACTTTAACTGGTTGAGTACATTCAACTTTTTTTGATAGTGATAACTGACCATTTTGATAAATACCTTCAATTGTTAACATGGTGTTCTCCAATCTAAATCTTCAGTCGTAGAATGAATTGTCACCGCCCAACTTTGCGGTATCCATAAAATAACTAGTAAAAATATACTGCTTAATCTGTTTTTCATAATCTTGTCCTAAATTAATACTTGGGTAAAAAGAAGTTTTTCTGTTTAAGGGCTAATTCTAACGATTGATGATCTGCAATTAAATTTTGTTCACTAGCCATTCTTGAAACCGCCCGAGTAGACGCTGCCAATAGTTTTTGTTCACTTGCTTCATTAAAAGCTTTACGATCATCAATAATGAATATATCCGCTTGTCTTTGTATTGCCAAGGTTAATACCTCCCTTTCCCCAATACCCAAATTACGCGAAAATGTTTGCGGCTTAACATCTATAACCTCAATATAATTTTCACAAGCAGATTGAAAATTTGTTTTTTCTACCAAACTGCAATTTTTCATAAACTCATCAGATACCGCTTGTGGAATTGCAATTGTTTTAAACAACTGCTGAAAAATGATAAGTTGATTTATCTTAGCTAAAGCAATCAATGGACTCGTATTTGAAACTACGAACATGATTTAATTATTTTCCGTAATTGGGCAACTTGCAGAGCTAATTCATCTTCGTTTAGGCCATCCACTGGAATACCTTTACTCCACAATAACTCTAAAAATCCCCTATACCCAATATTTAAAATATCTCCACATTCTTGAATAGATAAATGACCATTCAAATATTCCAAAATAACGAGTCCAACTTTTAATATTTCTTGAATAGATTCCGTTTGTTGTTGGTGTGCTTCCAAAATTGCACTAGGAATTTTAAATGTTATTAGAGTTGTATCCCGTTAAAAATCAATCAATTAGCTAGATAAAAGTTCCATAGTCCGGCACATACTCCAATTATTTCATCATATAAATCAATA
>JADGDF010000046.1 GCA_016745055.1 Thiotrichaceae bacterium
CATTTTCATACTCGTTCTCCTAAGTTTACAAAACTTGTTCTTTCTTATATCCTCCTTTTCGCAAAATACCATCTTAAATTCCGTGATACAACTCTTTTAGTTAAAATTGCTCCTAAAAAATTCACACCTGAAAGGTCTAAATTGACTAAGTAAGCGCCTGTTAAATTTAATCCTGAAAAGTCTTGTTCTTCTCCTTTACCATCAACCAATAGTTGCTTTACTTTTTCTTGCTCTAAAATTGTACCTTGAAGTAATTTAAAGCGTATTGGCAAATTTTCGGGATATTCACTTGAAATTCCTAGGTCTTTAGTATTTTGGAAATTTGTATTTTCTATGCAAGCTTCTGTAAAAAAAGTATCACTTAGTGTTGTTCCGCTAAAATTTGTCCCTTTTAGATTGGCTTTCCAAAAAATTGTTTTATTAAGAGTAAAGGCAACTAGAGGTGAATTAACAACAAAAGGAAAAGTACCAATTCCTCCCACAAAACGGCTTTTGAGTTCGTTATCACGAAGATATGCAAGTCCAAACAACGCGAAACAAATAACAACTGTAAGGAGTAATATATGACCATGAGAAACTCGTAAGTTTATCGTAACAAACCCGTAACCAACAATCACCATAAATAATAACATAACAGGCCAGAGTACAGGCCATACAAAAGATAGATATGACTTTTCTATAATCCCAAATTTCGCCCCACGAAAATCTGCTTTTTCAAGAGTAGCACTTTTAAACGTAACACCTCTAACATCGGCATTTCTAAAGTTAGCACCCGTTAAATTTTTTCCGGCAAACGATTTACCTCTCAAATCCTGTCCTGAAAAATCTTTAGGCATAACGCGTATTACGCCAAATCAAATATTTTTTCGCTCCAACGTGGGAAACACACCCTCTATACAATTGCATGGTGATTCCTCTTTTACTTTGTTAAGTGCCTTTTTCATCATGCGCTCTGCAGTAGGACTGGCATTAACATATTGAATTGAAACTTCTGGGTGTACTTTTAACATAAACCCGAAATACTCCATCGGCAAAGCCTTGGCCAATGCTACTTTCTCCTTCAAAATCCAATACCACAATTTCAAATTTACCAAAACGTGCTAAGCTAGGTTTAGCTTACGAGCGAGATACCAATCTTACCGCTACTTATTCCAAAGTGCGCAGCAACCTGCGTAGCCAATTTAGGCTTTGTCGCATTCGTGATGATAAACGATCAATGTCATATTTAATCACGGCCTTTCCTTTGTAAAGCTATCCTTTGAAAAAGATAAAGCAATAACTTTATTATTGTCAACCATGATTTTTAACACAACTACTTTTGCACGAATTCGGGATATGCTTCCAAACCAATTTCGGCAATATCAGCACCTTGATATTCGTCTAATTCACTTATGCGCAAACCGATGGTGAGTTTTAGCAATAGCCACACGACAAAACTGCTGATAAACACCCAAGCGAAAATCACTGCAATACCTAATAATTGAGCGCTCAAACTAGATTCAGGATTGGATAAGGTTACCGCTAATAAGCCCCACATACCTACTACACCGTGTACAGAAATGGCACCGACGGGGTCGTCAATGCGTAACACGCGGTCAAAAAAGACAATGGAGCTTACAACGAGTAAGCCACCTACTGCACCAATTGCAGCGGCTAATCCTGGTGTGGGTGTTAATGGTTCAGCGGTAATGGCCACTAATCCCGCTAAAGCGCCATTTAATGCCATTGTCAAATCAGCTTTTCCAAACCACAAACGGGCTAATAACAATGCCGCGATAACGCCACCGGCTGCGGACATGTTGGTATTGACGAAAATGAGTGATACCGCATTGGATTCTACAATGTCGCTGATTCTCAGCTCCGAGCCACCATTAAAACCAAACCAGCCTAACCATAAAATAAAAGTACCCAACGCGGCTAAAGGCATATTAGACCCTGGAATAGCTCTGATTTGTACTTTGCCATTATCCAAGGTTTTATACTTACCTGCGCGTGGCCCAAGTAACAACACGCCTGCTAATGCGGCGGTTGCGCCTGCCATGTGGACTACGCCGGAACCCGCAAAATCTAAAAAGCCGTGTTGATCTAAAAACCCTTCACCCCACTTCCAGTAACCTTCGACGGGGTAAATGAATCCTGTCAGCACGGTGGCAAACAATAAAAATGACCAGAGCTTCATGCGCTCAGCCACCGTACCAGAAATGATTGACATCGCTGTTGCAACAAATACGACCTGGAAAAAAAAATCAGCCAGTTTGGAATGTGTAATGTCGCCATGAGAATTACCGACTTGAGCAACACTGTGATCTTCACCAAGAAAGAAGCTCAAATTGGGTAGCCAGCTAGAGTCACTACTACCGTACATAATGTTGTAGCCTACCAACATGTACATCACACAAGCAATGGCGTAAAGGGCAATATTTTTTGTTAGAATTTCTGCCACACTTTTGGTGCGTACCATACCCGCTTCTAACATGGCAAATCCGGCCGCCATCCACATGACTAAGGCACCGGAAATGAGTAAGTAAAAGGTATCTAAGGCATAAGCAAGTTGAATTGTGGGTGTTGCGGTGTCCATATGTGTTCTCTTTTTCAATCAGACCTGGCAGGTTTTTAAAACCTGCCAGGTCTTGTTTCTGCTTTCAGAATTCATAAAGCAGAGCTTGATAATGGTAATTGACTGCTGAATGTTACGTTTTTACTTTTTACCTTCTGGATGACTCTTATTAATATGAAAACCATGATTATCATCATCCGTTGGCTTCCAATACGCGGGTGGTTCCTTACCTAAGAACCAACGATGCATTTCAGACTCTAAAATTTCATCTAACAACGTTTGAACTTTTGCAGCACCTTCTGCATTATCACTGTCTTTCGCATGTTTTATGGCCTCTTTTATTTCAGGGACCATTTCAATATAAAAACGATGGGCCATTTCATACATGCCTTCCCAATGAGCATAATCTGGAGCAAACATGGCTGCACCGTGGCGAGCACGACGTCCTTCATGATGCCAGAGGTAAAAATAAGTCCATTCAATGGATTCATTGAATTTCACCTTGTCTCTCAACCCATTTTCCAACATAGCGGTGAACAGTTTTTTAGCAGGAATGGCAAACTTGTCATTGAATAGTTCAACAAAAGAGTCTAATTGTTCAAAATGCGCATCGGCAATATTACGACTGTGACACGCTTGGCAGACACTTTTCATATCTTTACGACGTTCTAACCAAGGTTTGACATCTTTGCCTGCTTTAATCGCTTTTTCATCAATTTTAAAAGAAACTGGAGCACGCAAATTCCAAGAAATACGTGAACCAATGTCATGAGTGACAGGTAAATCTTTGGTGCGGCTCATATGACAAGTGGCACAAGTTGGGGCTGCTGTGTAATCTTCACCCGCAATCCATTTATCAGAAGCAAGATTCATTTCTTGTATATTCGCGCGGAAAGAAACACCATGGGCAGATTCTTCATAAATCTCTTTTTGAGGATGATCGGGGCCTAAATGACAACGACCACAATTATCTGGGTGACGAGCTTGCTCAGAATCAAAATTATGACGTAAATGGCACGCGGAACAAGCGCCTTTAGAACCATCAGGATTGATACGGCCCACGCCAGTGTTTGGCCAAGTTGCAGAATTTAATGTGCCATCAGAGTTAACGCGCACAATGGACCCATGACAGCCTGCACAACCCATCGTCACAACAGGCGATGTACCGCTCAATAAAGGTGCACCTTCCACTACTTCAGCTAAATGATTATCCAATGAGCCAAGAATATTTCCAGCTGACGCATGATGACTGCTATCAAATTCATTGACTTCGCGCTCATGACAGTTAGAACAATCTTTAGGGGAAACTATAACTGAAATCGTAAAATCTTTATGCTTAATTGCATCTTTATCACTAGAATCGGCTTTATGGCATTCATAACAGCCTACGTTAGCACCAAAGTGCTTGGAATCACCCCATTGATCATAAATTCCAGGGGACTTTTCACGGTGACAAGATACACAAGTCGCACTTTCACGACTCAAATGATCAAATCCCTGAAGTACTTCAATGGGTTTTTCTTCTTCAACTGATTTTTCAGAGGCGGCGTGCAACGGACTCAATATAAATAAAGATAGAATGGCTGACCAACTAATAAACCTCAATAAACATCTCATGCTGTAATAACCTCTTGTACCAAGTATTTAAATTGTCAAGCTAACAACTAATAGAAATGAAGCACCACAGCAATATAAAGACCAATTATTAACTATTTGATTTTATAGTTTTTTTTATTTATTTAACAATAATTAAGTTTATTTATGGTGCATAGCGATAAAAATATGCACCATGATTATACTGAAGAAGGTTTTATTAAAAATACATTAAAGCTAATTGTGATATTAGTATTTTTTACATATTTTCCGTGCTTCACGCTGTGCAGCACCAAACGTTCTGATTCTGACGTGCGCAAAGTATATTTTACTCAAACTCGCGGGTACAGGTTTGTAACCTGTACTCGAACGTTTTAACAAACTTTGGAAGTTATCAAAACACACCAATCACATCCACCATTTTGTGGAACTGTACAATGTTTACGCAAAGATTTAACAGATGATGCTACACTGTATAGGTAGAAAAACAAAAAGGGTAACAGTAGATGATACAAGTTTCTTTTGAAAATGAACAAACTGTACTTAAATTTCCATTGCCAAACTCCTGAGCTAATTGACCAATTTCATCTTGGCGTTCAAGAGGTAAACTTTGTGTGCCTTCAAAACTAAAGTTTTTTCTTGCCAGTTGCCGGGTTGCTTTAATAAACTGTCTCAATGGTTGGCCTACTTGTTGACGTAAAATGACTAATAACACAATTATTTCAATGAAAAGTAGCAAAACGCCCAACAATAGTACAAAATATGCTGAATCAAAGGCTAAATCTTCTAAAAGTGATTTGGGGTAAATGGTGACAAAAAACCAGTTAGGTCCTTTGGGGTAGGGCAGCCACATCTTTGGTTAATTGATAAATATTTATCAATTCAAGGTCTTAGATACCTGCATAAAAAACTGGCTTTCTTGCGCCTTGATTTGCTCCAGGTGTTCGCCACTGACAATTAAACGTCCATCTAGCCTAAAAATGATGGTTATTCGCGCTTTCCAAATGTTCATTAATAGTACGAGGATATCAATACCAAGGGTTGCGATAAACTCCTTTTTGTAATCAGTCGGTGTAATGTAAGAGATCATCCATGTTTTAGCCTCTTCATCATAATATAACCCTGTCTATACTGTCTTTCTTTTTGGGTTGTTAACTAAGTCAGCAGCATAAAACCATTTCCCTTCTGTCACTTTTTCGTCTGCTTCTAAACTAAAACTCCAAGGAACACCAGGCCAAAAATCAACAGAAACTTCCTCTGACATGGCCATGTATAAATTAGTAAAGCGCGAATACCACGCTGGACCATAAGTACTGATAATGTCAAAAGCTTGTATGATGCGGTGTTGCAATTTTTCGTTAATGTCTGTGTTTTTATTAATAAAACTACCAACATCTTTGAGAACACTATATTTTTCCTGACTATGAAAATACTTTTTTTTTCAGGCGTGTGCTACCATCAGGCAATTTTTCAAAGTATTGTTTAAGTAAGTTGGATTGGATCGTAGGGAATATTTAAGCGACGTAGATATTTTTTGGCAATATAGTTGTTGATTATTTTCTGCAAGTAAAAATAATTCACTTTCCCGTTGTCCCCTTTCTACGCAGACCTACATCCTAAAATCTCAGATTATAGTACTAGTATGGTTTCGATTGTTTTTCTGCATGGCGTATCTACATTTTTTTGTTTGCAGAAGGATCAAAGTCCAGTGTAAACTTGATCAAGAATCAAAATTACAATGAAATGTAGGAATAATGGATACTGTACAAATATTTCCAGACATAAAAACTTTGTGGAAACCATTGTCGCAGATATGCGAAGTTGCAATGATTTTCAACACGTTCATTTAATTATGGATACTTTACAACCCTTAGTCCAACTTACAGATATCCATGTGCAATTTAAGCAGCATGTGGCGTTAAAGCAAGTGTCGTTGGTTGTACGTCGCGGGGAAATTGTCACTTTAATTGGTCCTAACGGGGCAGGTAAATCAACCTTAGTGCGTGTTGTAGTTGGTTTATTATCTCCTCAAAAAGGGCAAATTATTCGCCATCCACAATTAAGTATTGGTTATATGCCACAACGTATGCGAGTAGATAATATATTACCCATGACGGTTGAGCGATTTTTAAAATTAACTGGTATTCAAACGAAAGATAAAATTTACGCAATTTTGGAAGAACTTAGCGTGACTTACACAGCTAAACGGGCAATTCAATATTTATCTGGAGGAGAATTACAACGGGTTTTATTAGCACGTGCTTTGTTAAAAGCCCCTGATTTACTCGTGCTTGATGAACCCATTCAAGGTGTTGATATTACAGGCCAGTACGAATTGTATGAATTGATTGGACAAATTCGTCAACAACGTGGATGTGGTATTTTAATGGTTTCTCATGATTTACATGTTGTAATGGCTGCCACAGATTATGTCGTTTGTCTCAATCAACATTTATGTTGTTCAGGGCACCCTGCCAATGTGAGCCAAGACCCTGCCTATCTCGCCTTATTTGGTAGCAAAGCTGCTCATGAACTAGCTATTTATCGCCATCATCACAAACATCCAGAGCATCCTGTGTTAACCAAGACATCTACTGGAACTATACATGATGGATGATTTTTTGTGGCGAGCTTTATTGGGTGGTATTGGAATCGCCATTGTGGCAGGTCCATTAGGTTGTTTTATTGTTTGGCAGCGTATGGCTTATTTTGGAGATACTTTAGCTCATTCAGCTTTGCTGGGCGTTGCTCTGGGATTTTTGTTCAGTTTAAATCTCTATGCCAGTATTATTGGCACTTGCATTGTGATCGCAATTTTGTTGGTAGGATTGCAGCAACAACGTTATTTAGCTACAGACACATCATTGGGTATTCTTGCCCATAGCAGTTTAGCGTTAGGTTTGGTTACTTTAAGTTTTTTGGACAATATTCGTGTTGATTTAATGAGTTATTTATTCGGTGATTTACTGGCTCTGACACAAGCTGATCTTTATTGGATTTACCTTGGAGGTAGCAGTATTTTAGTCGGTCTGCTTATTATTTGGCGGCCATTGCTAGCAACAACAGTGCATGAGGATTTAGCATGTGTCGAAGGGATTAAAACTACGCGTATTCGTTTAATATTTATGATCATAGTTGCCATTTTTGTTGCGATTGCCATGAAAATTATCGGTATTTTATTAATTACTTCTCTACTTATTATTCCTACAGCGGCTGCAAGAAGTTTTGCGCATACACCAGAGCAAATGGCCTGGTTAGCCAGTGGATTGGGTTGCATTGCTGTCATTGGTGGTTTAGCGCTTGCGTGGTATGGAGATACACCAACCTCTCCATCAATTATTGTCGTAGCCGTTGTGCTATTTGCCTGTAGCTTATTTTTTACTGCTTTATTTAATTCAATACGCCATGTAGGAAAATAATATTCAAAAAATAGCTAATGGGAGCGCAAGATTTACCTTACTTGACAAACTAAAATATGCACTCCTGTAAAATTAACTTATCAAGTTTTTAAAGGCAAAGTAAGTTCTACAATGATACCAGATTGATTAGTACGATTGCGAAGTTTACCCGTGCCACCATTTGCCCACACTAACCCAATGATCATGGGTAAACCTAACCCCATGCCTTTAATTTCGCCAGTGAATGATTTCTCACTTTGATAATAGGGAATCCATACTTTGCTGATTTCATCATCAAGCAAATTTTGCCCATCGTCACTGACACTCAAGGTGACGAATCGTTCATCTTTAGGGTTAATTTCTACAGTTACAGAAGGAGTTTGTTGAGGGTGAAATTTTTGAGCATTTGTTAATAACTCTCTCAAAATAAGTTCTAACCCTTGTTTTGCAAAAGCAAATATTTTGTCATTTAGCGCGTCAGAAATCACGCAATCAAGATTTTCAATATTTAAGTCACTATTAGCTTGTTCCACCAAGTCAGCAAAATAAGCAATGGGAAATAAATTCTCTTTTGGTTTCAATATTTGAGAGGAATCCACATAGTTTAAAATTTCAATTACTTGGTCTTGAAGACGTTTGGCACTATGACGGGCTATTTTTAACAAAGAACGTGCTCTTTCTGTTGTTAAATCAATGTGTTGACTATCTAACATTTGTAACCCAACTAACCCATTGAGTGGGGCACGTAATTTGTGTGACACCAATGTTTGGAAACTCCAAATTTGGCGTTGTAAATTCATATGTTCACTTACATTATGCAAACGCACTAGCTGACTACCAGAACAATGATGAGCAGGAAATTCAAATACATCAGCTTGTAGCCAAAAAGGTAAAGTTTGATCCGATTCAGGACGGACTAGATAACGTGGAAGTTGGGCAATATTAGGACAAGGCCATTCTTTCCAAGCTTCTTGAGGTTCTAACCTATAATGTTGGTTAATGAGTTGCCAAAAGCCTTGTTCCAGAAATTCATCTTTGAAAATTTTTAGGTATAAACGAGCACAAGAATTAGCGTAAACAATTTTATCACCCTCTTCTAACAGTAAATAGGCGTCTTCTGATTGTTCTACTACCCATTCAAAACGAGTTCTTTCTTCTAGCACATGACGATAAGTGCTTAAGCGCATGATACTACGAATACGGGCGCGTAGCTCAGTGGGGTCAAAAGGCTTACTAATAAAATCATCTGCGCCAACTTCTAATCCATGTAAACGTGATTGCTTATCCTCTAAGGCTGTAAGCATGATAATTGGCACGTTTTTGAGCACAGAATGTTGCCGTAATTGTTTACATACTTCAAATCCATCAATATCAGGCATGAGGACATCAAGCAATATTAGATCAGGGAGTTTTTGTTCAGCTTCATTGAGTGCTTGTTCTCCATGAGAAAAAAATAACAAGTGGTAGTTATCTTGATTAAGGATAGTACGCAGCGTTTCTTGAACGTTTAGATCGTCATCAATGATAAGAATACGATTAGGATTTTGCATAGTAGACGCAGACAACTTTGGACGAGTTAATTCTAAGAAATGAAATTTAATGATTTTTATTTAATAAAAATAAATGTATAAATATGGGTTTTGAGTAAAATAAGTATATCAATATGATAAAATTAGTACTTAATAATATTTTAAAATTGCGAATAATTATACCTAATAAATCAGATTTGTGCTTTACTATTAGAATTCAAGAGTCAGAAACTAGAATTCTGTTATTATTATTTTTGAATTAGCATTCGCGGAATAAAAAGTTAGCAAATTAATATCAAAAAGGGTTAACCGTTGAACTAAATTCAAATATCTAAAGGTTTGCTTATTGTATTATGAAAATAATAAAAAAGTTCACAACGAGTGACAAGCTTAATTTGTTGGTGACATTGATCTTATTAGGATTTATGCTTTCTGCAACTTTACTAGTGTATTATCAAATTGAACATGTTTTTAAACGACAAAAAAATGAAATCTTAGCCCATAAAAAAGCAGAAATTGTTGAAAAAACCCGCTTAATTCATCAAATTGCCACTAGAATTTATGAAGAAGAACTGACAATAGAAGCTATTGAGAGAGAATATAAAAAAAAATTAGTGGCTGTAATGGACATCACAGTCAGTTTAATGAATGCACGTTATAAAAAACTCACTCAACAAGGGGTGAGTGATGCAAAAATTCAAGAAGAGTTAAAACATTGCTTGCGTAATTTACGTTACGATGATGGCAAAGGTTACTTTTTTACTTATGATTTTGAAGGAAAACTTGTTACTCATGCAGATCCAAAGTTAGATGGAAAAAATTTTTATGCCCTACAAGATACAAATGGACGATATTTTGTTCAAGAAATGCTAGAAGTGGCGAAACAAAAAGGGGAAGGGTTTATTAATTATCATTGGAACAAATTGGGATATGATGAACCTCAATTAAAACTTTCCTACATAAAAGTATTTGAGCCCTACCAATGGATGTTGGGTACGGGCATTTATGTTGAAGACGTCAAAATTTCTTTAAAACAAAAAGTTACCCGACTCATCGCTACTCATCGTTATAATCTAGGGACAACAAAAAGTAACTATTTATTTGTATTGGCTTTAGATGGGTTAATGATATCTAACCCTGCTTTTCCAAAACTGAGTGGGCTTAATGTATTTAGACTGACAGATATTTCAGGCAAACCTTTTATTAAAGAGCTTATTCATGTTGTGTCTGAAGAAGGTGAAGGTTTTGTTGAATATTATTGGCCAAAGCCAAGTGGCAATAGTGGTGTGGCAAGAAAGCTTACCTATGGCTTATTATTTGAACCATTAAACTGGATTATCTCGACAGGTGTTTACTTAGATGACATAGGCATTGAAGAAGCAGAACAACATTTACGAAAGGAAGCTCAAGCCCAAATTCATTTGATTTTGATTGTTGGAACAATTTTCCTAATTTTAGGGAGTATTGCAAGTTATTTACTCATGCGAGTTATTACCCGTCCCTTAATTCAGGCAAAGCATGTGGCTGAGTCTATTGCGCAAGGTAACTTTGCAGAATCAGTACAATGTCAATCTGAAGATGATGAAATAGGGCAACTTATTGGTAGTTTAAACCGTATGGGGAAACAGCTTCAAGAATCTTTTTCTCACTTAGAAACACAAAATCACCAATTAGTTAAGCTCAACGAAGAAAAAAACGAATTTTTGGGCATTGTAGCTCATGATTTAAAAAATCCTTTATCTGGCATTTTAGGCATGGCCAGCGTGATAAAAGAAGATATTGAGTACCTTTCAAAAGCAGAAGTTGTTGAGTATGCAGGACTCATTGCGACTAGCACCGATCAAATGTTTGATTTAATTACTAATTTACTAGATGTAAATGTCATTGAATCTGGCAAAATGCGCATTTCGTTAGAGAAAATAGATATTTTACCCATGATTAATATGGTTGTAAAAGAGCATCATGAACGGGCTAAAGCCAAAGCTATCAAAATTAACTTGCAAGTCGTTCAATGTGCGCAGTGCATTGCATTTGTTGATAAAAACACAGTTTACCAAGTTTTTGACAATGTAATTTCCAATTCGATTAAATATTCACCTTCAGAAAAGCAAGTTAATATTACCTTATCTCGCACAGGAAAAGTTGTGAGATGTGAAGTTCAAGATCAAGGGCCTGGTTTAAGTGAAAAAGATCAGCAAAAGCTATTTGGTAAATTTACCCGTCTTACACCGAAACCAACCGGTGGTGAACATTCTACAGGATTAGGCTTATTTATTGTCAAAAAGCTTGTGGATGCTATGCATGGTAAAGTTTGGTGTGAGACAGAATTAAATGCAGGGGCAAATTTTATTATTGAGTTACCTACAGAGTAACTTACTTACTATTTTGTATTACACCTATAACTTACTCAACGCTTTGATTTTTTAAATATTGGTAAGTCGATAACAGTTTTCAGCTCTTCCAGATGTTAAACAAGCTTTAATCCCTTTCCCTAAAAAAATATATAACCTCCTATTTTCCATAAAACGCTAAATAAAGGGGGAGCTATTGTCATATGGTATTTTAGCTAAAGATACACTACAATAATAAAATACAAGGATATTTGGATAAAATAAGTAAATAAGTATGTTACTTAATTTCTAAAACGCCATATTATGGCATATTTAAAGTGAATAAAAGACTAGGTAAGATTGTAATCTAGTCACCATGCAGAATATAGTGACCTAATATTGATTGATTGTTTCAATTCATCTGCGTAATATCAATGGTTAAAGGTATAATTTGTAGTAGAAAGATTGTTTTTCAGTAATTTAGACACCAATAAGATAAAAATAATCAGCATAAACATGATATAACTTAAAAATAGGTGAGTTAGCGCAATTCGACATAATATACAAAACAATGAATACGAAAAGCGTGAAAAAGATTGGAGGATGCTATGTTTGACAGCGATGAAGACGATGATCTTCTATTTGATGATGAGGAAGATGAAGAGGAAGAACTCGTTGATGAACATGAAGAAACTTGGAAGGTCATGGTTGTTGACGATGAACAGGCTGTGCATGATGTCACGCGCGTTGCGATAGGTAATGTTTCTTATGCAAATAAGTCTTTAAAATTTATTGATGCTTATTCTGGTGAAGAAGCAAAACAATTGATTCTTGAACATCCTGATACTGCACTCATTTTGCTAGATGTGGTCATGGAACACGATAATTCTGGGTTAGAAGTCGCGAGATATATTCGAGAAGAGGCAAAAAATTACTTTGTCAGAATTGTTTTACGGACGGGTCAACCAGGCCAAGCGCCAGAAACTGAAATTATCCTCAATTACGATATTAATGATTACAAAGAAAAAACAGAGTTAACTAAACAAAAATTATTGACGACAGTAATTTCTTGCCTACGTTCCTACCACGATGTCATGATGGTAGAAAAAAGTCGCTTTTTATTGGAACAAAATGAACACGCCCTCAAATTGGCTAAACGTTCAGCTGAAACGGCTAATAAAGCTAAAAGTGTTTTTTTATCAAAAATGAGCCATGAGTTGCTCACTCCCTTGAATGCGATTATTGGTTACAGCGAAGTATTGTTAGAAGAAGCAAACGATTTAGGGCTTGATGATTTTCTACCAGATATTCAAAAAATTCATCAAGCCGGTGAGCACCTTAATATTTTGTATAAAAGCATTTTAAATATTTCCAAAATAGAAGCCGATAAACTAGAAATTCATCCTGAGCATTTTGAAGTGGTAATGCTCATTAATGAAGTAGTAAAAAGCGTTACACCAACTATAGAAAAAAACAATAATACGCTTAAAATTGAATGTCCGTCAGATATGGGCAAGATGTACACTGATCGTAATATGGTTTGTCAAATTTTATCTTGTTTATTAAATAATGCGGGTAAATTTACGCATCAAGGAGAAGTGGTGCTGAATATCCAAAATCAACAAGAAAATGGTATTGATGTTATTGTATTCAGCGTACTTGATACTGGTATTGGCATAAATACCAATCAGCTAAATAATATTTTTCAACCTTTCAAACAAATAGATGACTCTACTACCCGTGAATATGATGGGGCAGGATTGGGTTTGGTCATTGTTAAAAGTTACTGTGAAACTTTGGGCGGCAATATTTTTGTCAACAGTAAAGTGGGTAAAGGTTCATCATTTACCATTCATATTCCAATTAATATTTTAGATACAGTTCAGTAAAATTAACAAATTCTGGGCAAAGGATCATCTTCCAACTCATCTAATAACCTTTCACCGCCAAGTTCTGTCTGTAAAATAACACGCGCTTTGCCTGGTTCAACATGACCAACAATGGTTGCCATTTGACCTTGCTCAAGTTGTTGCCAACATTGTAAAGCAGTAACCGCTTGTGAGGCTTCAATGACAGCCACTGCTCTGCCTTCACACGCTAAATAAAGCGGATCAAACCCCAATATATCACATACAGATTGAACAGGATCACGAATGGGGATGGCAGTTTGGATTAGTCGCAGATTATGTCCCGTAAATTGAGCAATTTCATGCGCTACGGTAGCCAACCCACCACGAGTTGGATCACGCATAAAACGTAGTCCTGGCAAATCCAACAAGGCTTGGGTTAACGGCAAAATACTGGCTGCATCTGATTGTAAATCTCCCCGCAAACCAAATTGTTCTCGCGCTAACATTACCGCAATGCCATGATCGCCCACAGAGCCACTCACTAAAACCGCATCACCTGGTTGAATGTGTTGCAAGCCCAATTTAACTTGCTTAGTACGCACACCTACACCTGTCGTTGCTAAATATAATCCACCACCTTCCCCGCGTCTAACTACTTTAGTATCCCCTGCAACGACTGTTACACCAATTTCACTAGCAGTAGCAGCTAAACTTTGAACAATGCGTTCTAATTTTGCTGTTTCAAAACCTTCTTCAATAAAAGCGTTTAGCGTCAAATAACGAGGTGTTGCTCCCATAACTGCCAAATCGTTTGTTGTGCCATGTACAGCTAATGAGCCAATATTTCCCCCAGGAAATTCTAATGGTTGAACAGTAAAGCCATCGGTAGTTATCACTATTTCTTGGCTATTCCAAGGTAAAATTGCGGCATCGGTGTGTGTATCAGAGGTAGGTAAATATTTAGCAAATAGTTCAGTAATTAGTTCACGCATATAACGTCCGCCATTACCATGCGCTAAGGTAATATGTGTTTCTTGTATCATAATGTATATATTATTTAATTTTTTGGTAAAAAAGCTCTTAGAATCACTGACATCTTTAGCAGAAGTTTTAGTGAGAAGTGGTATAATTAATAACTTTAAACTAAACTCTCCTTCTGATAGCAAACGCATTACTTAATCATGATTTATATCGCATCCTAACAATTTTGATAATTCTTGTTATACGCTCAAATGTTGCCATTTAGGTAATTTGTATAATAAGTATTTTTGGCTCACTCCCCTAAGATTAGGTGTGTAACTTCAATAACGCCAGTTTAAAAAGTATGTAAAACTTGGTTTTCTTCAAAGGCTGACATGAGATGTCATGCCAACTCTATTTTAACGCAGTTCCTATTATAATGTTATGAATTCATTGCTTGATGTACTTCATCCTTCAGTGACCTGTAAACCTGGACAACGCCAGGATTGGGGGAATTTGCACGGCAGCAGTTTATCCCTTGCCATTAGTCGCATTGCTCATGATAGGCCATTAATTATTATTACGCCTGACACTTTGTCCGCGCAACGTCTATTAGAAGAAATGCGGTTTTACACGCTGTTTGACTTGTCCATGCTGTATTTTCCAGATTGGGAAACGCTGCCTTATGACTTGTTTTCACCTCATCAAGATATAATTTCTGAAAGATTGATGACTTTGTATCAACTGCCACAAATATCTAAAGGCATAATTGTGTTGCCAGTCACAACCTTGATGCAGGTGTTGCCCCCCAAAGATTATGTCATTATCAACAGTCTCATTTTAGAGACAGGCCAACAGCTTGATGTTAATCAATTACGCGAGCAATTACAAAGCAGTAGCTATCGCAATGTCACATTAGTACAAGAACATGGTGAATTTGCAATACGCGGTAATTTAATTGATTTATTTCCCATGGGAAGCCAATTTCCTTATCGTATTGATTTGTTTGATGATGAAATTGAAACCATTCGTTATTTTGACCCAGAAACGCAACGCTCTTTAGGTAGTGAAACATCAGTAAAGCTATTGCCTGCAAGAGAGTTTCCTCTAACGAATAACGGTATTGATTTGTTTCGTCAACAATGGCGGCAACAATTTACGGGCGATCCAACTAAACATACTGTTTACCAAGATATTAGCAAAAAAATTACATCGCCTGGCATTGAATATTATCTCCCACTATTTTTTGAAAAAACAGGCAGTTTATTTGATTTTTTGCCTCAAAACAGTTTAATTGTCACTTTAGAAGAGGCTTACACCAAAGCAGAACAGTTTTGGCAAGAGACTTTACATCGTTATGAACAACTTCGGCACGACGTTACTCATCCCATTTTGCCTCCTAGCCAATTATTTTTACAGGCAAACCAAGCCTTCGCAGGGATAAAACAATACACCCATTTACATCTGCAACAAGCATCCACGACCAAAGGTAGCAATTTCGCCACCCTGGCTCCCCCCAATTTACCGGTGGAATCCCGTAAAGAGCATCCTTTAAATAACCTTAAAACGTTTATTCAGGACTTTCAAGGACGGATTCTCATTACCGCTGAAACGACAGGAAGACGCGAGAGCTTATTAAGCTTGTTACAACGTCATGGAATTCAACCTGTACTGGTGGATAACTGGTTGGATTTTTTAGACAGTGATGATGAATTATGTTTAACCGTTGCGCCACTGGAACATGGATTATTATTAGAAACATACAAAATTGCGCTGATTACCGAGCAACAGTTATTTGGTGAGCGTGTTGCTCAACGGCGTTTAAGAAAAAAACAGTTTCAACGCGATGCAGATACCATTGTCCGTGATTTAACAGAATTAGCCATTGGCGCACCCGTGGTACATGAAGAACATGGCGTGGGGCGCTATCAAGGTTTGGTCACATTAGAATTGGGCGGCCACCCTGCAGAATTTTTACAATTAGAATACGACCGACAAGATAAACTATACGTCCCTGTCTCTGCTTTACATTTAATCAGCCGTTATACGGGCGTTGATCCAGAACATGCACCTTTACATCGTTTGGGCTCACCGCAATGGGAAAAGGCTAAAAAGAAAGCCGTTAAAAAAATTACGGATGTTGCGGTTGAACTATTAGATATTCATGCCAAACGCGCTGCACAACAGGGTACGATGTTCAAACCTTTTACAGCAGAATATCAAGCGTTTGCCCAAACATTTCCTTTTGAAGAAACCCCCGATCAACAAGAGGCTATTGATGCGGTGCTTAATGATTTACAAGCGGTTCAATCAATGGATCGATTGGTGTGTGGTGATGTGGGGTTTGGCAAAACTGAAGTCGCTTTACGGGCAGCCTTTCTAATCATTCAAAATGGCTATCAGGTGGCTTTGCTCGTGCCCACAACCTTGTTAGCCCAGCAGCATTATCAAAATTTTCAAGATCGCTTTGCAGATTGGGCCATTCGGGTAGAACAACTATCGCGCTTTAAAACTAAAAAGCAACAGGACACCACATTACAAGCGATAACAGAGGGCAAAGTCGATATTGTGATTGGCACCCACAAATTATTGCAAAACACTATTCAATTTGCCAACTTAGGACTGGTAATCATTGATGAAGAACACCGATTCGGCGTCAAACAAAAGGAACGTTTTAAATTATTGCGGGCTGAAGTGGATATTTTGACGTTGACCGCGACACCCATTCCTCGTTCTTTGAATATGGCGTTGGCAACCTTACGTGATCTATCCGTAATTACCACGCCCCCAGCCAAGCGTTTGGCAATTAAAACGTTTGTACAAGAATGGCATGAACCTACTTTGGTTGAAGCGATTCAACGAGAATTAAAGCGTGGTGGTCAGGTATATTTTGTTTACAACGAGGTCGAAACCATTACTTCAATGGCGGCTCGTCTGGAAAATTTAGTACCAGAAGCCAATGTTCAATTTGCGCATGGTCAAATGCGAGAGCGGGAATTAGAACGGGTGATGCAAAATTTTTATCACCGCCACTTTAACGTGTTAGTGTGTACCACTATTATTGAAAATGGGATTGATATTCCCAGCGCTAACACCATTGTTATTCACCGTGCAGACAAATTTGGTTTGGCTCAACTGCATCAATTACGCGGGCGGGTGGGCCGCTCTCATCACCGTGCCTATGCTTACTTGATTGTCCCCCCTAAAAAATTGATGACTAAAGATGCGGTTAAACGCATTACCGCATTGACAAATTTGGAAGAATTAGGTGTGGGCTTCAAACTAGCCATGCATGACTTGGAAATTCGCGGTGCTGGAGAGTTGTTGGGCAGTGAGCAAAGCGGTCACATGCAGGAAATTGGCTTTAACTTATACACAGAATTATTGGAAAGAGCAGTCAAAGCCTTAAAATCTGGCCAGCAACCTGAATTGGAAAAGCCGTTGATGCAAGGCACTGAAATTGATTTGCACGTACCGGCCTTACTGCCTGAAGATTATATGCCAGATGTCCACATGCGTTTAATCATGTACAAACGCATTGCTAATGCAGTTAATGAACAGGCTTTAGATGAACTACAGGTTGAACTCATTGATCGCTTTGGCTTGTTACCATCCCATGCGAAAAATTTGATGAAAGTGACGGAATTAAAATTAAAAGCCACACCGTTGGGGATTCGCAAAGTCGATTTAGGAGAGGCGGGTGGTTACATGACGTTTGATGAACAGGCCAACGTCGATCCGATGAAATTGGTGCAATGGGTACAATCCAACCCCAAATATTACAGTTTTGACGGTCAAAAATTACGAATTTCCCAAAATTTGCCCGATGTGGATGCACGAGAAAAACTGCTTAATCATTTTTTGAACAAAATTACACGGATTTAACAGATAACAAGATAGAGCCATGTTACCCTATCCATCTTTTAATCCATTAAATCTTGTTCCACTCATTTTTATTTATCTATCTGAATTTTATATTGCTAGAATAAATAAAAAAGTATACTTTAATCTGCTTAATACGTTTTTTAGCTTAGGAAGGAAGTCCATGACTGACGAGATTTTTAAAGATTTACCCCATGAAAGTCCCATTCAACCATTGCAGCTTTCAGCGGAAGATACAATTCAATTTCGTTGCCATCCAGACATTGCGTGTTTTAACCAATGTTGTCAATGCAGTGATATTCAATTAACTCCTTATGATATTTTACGCCTTAAAAATCGTTTTGGACTGACTTCTAACCAGTTTTTATCGACTTATACTGTGCCTTTTGAAATGGACAGTGATGGCATGCCTGGTGTTAAAATTTTAACTAAAGACGATGGCGCTTGTCCGTTTGTTGAAAAAAAGGGATGTAGCGTTTATGAAGACCGTCCCTCCACTTGCCGCTATTATCCCATTGGTTTACTTTCAATGCGAGAACAAGATTCCCCCACAGATGAGGATTACTTCTTTATCGTGAAAGAAGAGCATTGTTTAGGCCACCAAGAACCTCGTGAATTGACTATTGGTCAATATCGGCAAGAACAAAATATTATTGATTATGATGAAATTAATCGAGAATGGCGACAAATTGTTTTGAAAAAGCGTTCAGCGGGTCCAGGTATTGGTAAACCTTCTATAAGAAGTTATCAATTTTTCTTTCTATTAAGTTATAATTTGGATGGTTTTCGTGATTTTATCCAAACAACTGGTTTTTCTGAAGTCTATGATGTTGATGCCGCAACACTAGAACAGTTAAAGACAGATGAATTGGCTTTACTTCAATTTAGCTTTAAACTGCTTAAACAAGTGTTATTCGGCGAAATGAATATTCCAGTTAAAGCGGATGCAACGGAAAAACGCCAACAAAGACGACAGTCTTAAGTTAAAGAACAATACAAATTATATATTCGCTTTATAGCTAATTTACAGATGCTGCTACTAAATTTATTTAAAACCTAATTTAATAAAAATTGTCAGCATCATAGTCTATACTTACCCTAAATTCGTTAAATATTTTCTCCAATGGTAGTATGGATTAACAACAAACTTAAACTTGGAGAAAGTATACAACAGTTGTTTTAGTATTTTTAAGACATGTAAATTAAGTTATCACTAAGTCTAACCATAATTTATGGTTATATGTAAATTCATTTACGGTCGATATTTTTTGTGATAGATGAAAAACTACTACTTTTTTACAAAATGTTGTAAGATCACAACAGTAAAAATGCGATAGAAAAAATGCTTGTGTTGTGAAAAACAGACAGTGTTGCATATTGACAATTGATTACACCTTAGTATAGTATTCTTTTTTATAAGCTTACGTTGGGAATTGCATATTTTGTTAGGTATGTATATCATGCCCAAGTAAGTTAAGCGGTGATTAGATAGATTGGAATAAATAAGTGCTTTCTGCTAAAATGAACTGTTAGCAGGTGTACAGTTTTAGAAGGTTTTTAATAACTTTAAGAGGAACTTCATCGTATGAAGAAATTTAATAAACTTGCTGCGACAGTGGCAATGGCATTGAGCTTGGGGGTCTCCTCTCAAGTTAGTGCCATTGGTCACACTCCAACAGGTATGCACCTTTCTGAGAATGGCAGAGGTGACGTATTATTGTTCCCTGTCTTTTTTGGCTGGGGTGAAAATACTTTTGCTATTAACAATAATTCTGCAGAGTGGGTTCAAGGACATCTCCGCTTTCATGGCGCAGGTTGGTGTCCTGAATTACTAGATTTTGAAGTAATTTTATCCCCTGGGGATGTCTTTGTTTTCCGTTTAGCTGACGTGGATGGCGATGGTTATTGGGAAATCGACCAAACCTTAGAAGCAGACCCTAAAGATGGTCGCATTCGAAACTTTGAGTATACTGGATTAGATCATATCTCTTGTGTGTCAGAAAAAGATCCAAATGTGACAGTAGCTAACTGCCTTGACCAAAACAAGATGTTAATCCCTGAGCCTAATAGTACATCTACTCCACAAGGTTCTCTAACTCCCGAGTTAATTGATCACACAAGACAACTTGGTTATGTTGTTTTTGTTGGTGAAGGGGTATTTGATGGACTAACCCATAGCCTCATGGAAGACTTTATTAACAAGCCGGGTACTTTGGCTGCATCAGGTCAAAGAGAAGCAGGTAATAAAAAAGGTACCCACTTGTGGTCTTGGGTACAAGAGGCAGGAGCGAATGCAGATCAAGGTCCTTTCTGTACAACTTTAACGCCTGGTACATGTAGTAGAACAGCTTCTGATGTACCTAATGTGTTAAGTGGTACTGCTTTTATTACAGCTCAGGCTGGACAGTCTCAAGGTATTACTTATAATGCATTAGCCATTGAAAATTTCCGCACCTCGAATTTTCTACATCGCATTGATAACTACTCTTTCGTAGATGCTAATGGGAATGAAACATTAGACCCTGCAGTTATTATCCATAATGAAGATGGTACCTTAAGCGATCCTGGCAAATTTGCTTATCTTTTTGGTTATAAGGAAGGAGATAATGGTCAGTGGGATGGAGCCATCACAGCTGGTGAAGAGTCTCGTATCTCTTATAACAATACCTGGGGGCCAAGCTTAGCAGATGGTGATGATTATTGTAATGCAAAAGATAGCTTTCCTGAGTCAGAAGAGTGTACTCTTTTAAGACAGCTGACTTTTGTTGATAACAATGGTAACGATGGCTGGGATGCTGATTATAGCAAAGGGCAAGAGAACAGTATTCATGAGGTAGAAGCTGCTATCCGTAGTGCTTCCTCTTATGGTGTGAATGTATCTTCTGCAACACAAGCTACGACTTCTCGTCAAAGCTTTACAGGTTTCTACTTTGATAAAGCTCAAGCAGAAACAGCTTTCTTAGCCGTCTATCCCACCAAGTTTATATATGGTGAATCTGACGATTATTGGATACCTTATAATCAAAATCTTGCCTCTACAAATGCGACTGATAGTTTGGTAGGACAAAGAAGCTATGTGGTTGCGGCAGCTGAACATGCGATGTTTATTTCTAAACCTTACCAAGTAGAAGTGTGGGATACTTTTGAAAATATCCCTTCAGTAGGAGGTCCTGAATGTCCTGTTTCACCTTGTCCTCCTGAAGCGCAAGTATCCTCTAACTTAGATGTTAGCCACGAAGTAGGCTTTTTCACGGTGAGTAACCTCAAGAGTTTATTTCCTACCAATTTAGACAGTTGGGAAATGGGTCGCGTCGTACTAACTACCAGAAAAGAAGCTAATTTATGTACAGATGATGTAGGTGGTTTCAAAAGTGCAGTTTGCCGTGATACTTTTCCAGGTCTAATATTTGGCTTTGAAATTGGCCAAGAGGGAGGTTTTTCCTTCACTAATTGGAGATCTCTACAACGTTAACGCTTAATCTTACTTATCCTAATAGATATAGCTAATACTTATCCCACTTTTTATAAATCTCATGGAAAGTGGGATTTAACTTTTGTGCCTGTTTGTATTATTTATAACTCCGCCATTTCTAATGGGGAGTAAACTTGCCAGATATTTTTATCCGTCAAAATATAAGTTGTTGATGTACTAAAAAATCTTTGTGAGTCATTGACTGGGGTTGTAGGTGCTTAGTTGTAGAAATTAAGTAGAAAGGCTTTTATTGCCCCTAATTTTAGATTAGATACTCATGGTTTAATTTATGCCTATTTTTCATTTTGTCTTATCGTTTTTTTTAATCACTTGTTTATCTGTTTCGCAAGCAGCAGATACTGTAAATGACTTGCGAATTGATTACAATGAGAATTTTGGCCAGGCGTTAATTGGCACTGCGGTTGTACAGCATAATGCAGTTCAGTGGGAAGGAACAAGTACAGCTAGCGTATCAATAGTCCCTTCAGAAAATACAAATTTTCTTCCTACCAATTTTTATCTGACGGGAGATAAGGAATTCTACCTCAGTGAAGGACAAGAAGATAATAAATGGTTTTATTTGAGCGGGAATCTAAAAAGTGCTGTAATTACAAATGCTGATAGTACTAGTTCTGCGCTGGGTATTGCTTTTATTCCAGAATCACAAGGACGTCAAGAAGGTCAATTGGATTTTCTTATTTATTCTCATACGCAAGACCCTATACAAAAAAGAATATCAGGGGAAGGGATAGAGAATGTAGATGCTGTCGACCTAGGTATCCAATTTTATCGTAAAAATCCAAGCGCTCCCAGTGATGAATTAGCGGGTGACATTAATTCTCCTAGTGAAATAAAAGTAACAAATAGTAATTCTATTACATTTGCGATTACCCCTCGAATTACTCAAAGTGGTTATGCTGGAAAACATGTTGTTTTTTCAATAGTGGCTAATGATAATTGTAATAATGGAAAATCTTTTACAGAGAATTTTTCAAAGCTACGTAATGAGGTTGAAGATATAGATAATTATTTCGATTATTTAAATAAATTTTCTATAGAGGACTTTATTAATCTTTCTGGTTGTAATCGTACTTATGGCACATTCTTAGTTAGCGCTGGCAAACCAATAGAAATGACGGTTACTAATTTAGTATCTCGTAATATGCCAAGTAATGCGGAAGTTACTTACTACTTTTACATAAATGGTTATAAAAATCAGGCTAAAGCAGTGAAAGTGGCTGCAACAACAGAAGAAATTACCGATGGTACTCCAATAACTGAAACGTTACTTACAATAATAACAAACAATGGAGTGACAGTTAGCAGTACTGATAATAAAATAGCCAATTGCACAAGAAGCTGTTCTGCTAGTTTTCCCGTTAATACAAGCGTTACACTCAATGCTTTTTCACCCAGTGGTCAACAGGGTACTTTTAACTGGACAGGTAATTGTTCAGCTTCAAGAAATAATAGCCAAGCAACAGTTAATATTGGAAGTAGTTCAAGCACCTGCAGGGTTAGTTTTTCCCCAACAACAATTCCTCCCACTTCAAACTCTGCTGCATTAACAGTAAATATAAAAGGGAATGGCTCTGTGGAGTTTATCACTGCAGACGGAGCGAGAAAAACCTGTACTGATGAATTACCTTGTAGTGCCAATCAAAACCTTCCATTTTCGGGAAATTCGACCAATATCTCCCTGATTTCTACTGCAAACGAAAATTCAAAGTTTAGTAGTATAGTATGCGATAGTAAAACCATTTTAAGTGATGTTAGTAGTGTTCTCACTTTAAATAATGAAGATAATGTAACTTGTACTGCTACATTTACTCAAAAAACCGAACTTCCTCCACCCAATACTTCAACGACAGCCTGTATCAATGAACCTGTAATTGAAGAATATAAAAATAACACCAATCAATATTCGGTCACTTTATCTTCTTGTTCTATAAGCACAAACCAATTTTGGTTAATCTACAAAAAAAATACTAACGACCCTATAACATCTTCAGGAGAAAAAGAAGTTACAGTGGTTTTGGATAAAGATCAAGAATACGTAGCTACTCTCTATGTTAGCGATAACTCTGTTGTAAACAATATTCTTGAAGGAAGTAGCTCCACATCTAAAGAGCTAAAGTTAGCTTCTAAAGTAGATTTTTCAGTCATAGAGCAAAATCCAGGTAGTATTAAACTTTTGGCAGATGTCAACAAAAACACTGATCTTAAATACTTCTGGTGGAAATGGAAAACTGGAGATAGTGACTTTATTGGCCAAGGAAAAGAAATTGAGTTGTTGGAACAAGACACAACACAATCCGTTAAGCATGTAGTCACTTTAGCTGTATACGAAGGAGATATGTTACTGGGAAGTAAGGCAAAAATTGTTTCTATACCAGAAGCAACTGATCCTAATATCTCTCTACCCTCCCCTTCTTTCAAGACAACAACTGATGGAAAAGTCATTGTAAAATTTAATGCAGCAGGTTCCTATGATCCTGATAATATTCCTTTAGACAGTACATTAACTGATTATACGGGACAAGGCATTACTGAGTTTTTTTGGAATATATCACTAGGTGGCTTTGATGTGCCTGGAGAAAATGGTTGGAATAATATTGATAAGCGTCAACATTCCAATGGAAGTATTGAAAATGATCCAGATCAACAACCTTCAGGCATTACTTTCACCTATCAAGATACTCAACCAGGAACGTTATGTGCGAGTACCCAAGAATGTAGTTTGCCAAAAATGGATGTTTATTATTATTTGAAGTTGACTGATGATGAAGGAGAAACGGATGAAGCAAAGGGAGAACTTTCACTTGTTAGACCCAATGCGGCTTATTCTCAACTCCCCATATTAGGCAATGCGTCACTATTAGAAGCCAGTAGTGGTAAATTAATCGTTGATGCAACTACTTGGGATGTTAACACTGAGTTTTATGGTGGCATTTTTGACCAAAACAATGGTACAGAAATACAAAATGGTTACTTCTCAGGTGATGATGACGAATTTGATGTTAGTTTTTCCGTTAACACTGAGCTTGAAATTCTCGCAAAGTTGATAGTCGGCCAAACAGATCAAGTACAGTCAGCAGATTTGCTCGTTGTTTTAGCCAAAGAAGATGTTGCGTCAGGTTCTTGGGAATACTGGCATAAAACTCTGTTAACATCAACTCTTCCTGAACAAGAAGCACCTAATTTTATTTTCAAAGTGTGGGATGGAAACCCTGCCAATTTGGAATCCATTGAAAAAGTTTCTTTGCAAGCAGAGCACAATATTCCGGTTTATAGTGGTCTTTTACAAAATGCTTTTGAAACACCTCCTAATAGCATTACAGGTTTGTACCATGTATTTGTAGGTTATCGCTTATTATCTAATAGCAATATCACATTTAATGGTAGAAGTATAGATTTTAAAATCACTGAATAACTTTTCCTTAATGGGTGTCGTTCAAGCCAAGTAGGGTCGGGTTAGTGAAACATAACCCGACATAAGCGTGCCAATCCTCACAAATATAGAGATGAAGCACAAGTTTATTGGAGTAACCGGTAATGGAGAACATTACGATTTTTCAAAAGATGAAAGGTAAAAAGAACTCTTATTTAAAGCATTTGAAACAGTCAGTCACTATACGCCTTGACCGTGATTCAGTCGAATATTTCAAATCACTCGCAAATAAAAATAATATTCCCTATCAAACATTAATTAACTTGTACTTGCGAGATTGTGCAATGAATCACCGTAGGTTACAAACGCAATGGGTAGACTAACCTGTGGGTATTAGTCACGTAAGTCGGATTAGCAAAGCCTAACCCAACCTACTCGCCCATCCACACATTTTAATTGTAATGAAATTCGTTTGGGATTCCTAAAAAGCTGATTCTAATTTACAAAAAACGTATTAGTTTTTTGAAATGCAAAAACTGTAACCTGACAATTGGGGAAATAGAATATTTCTCGTCACCACGCATGTGGCTTGAATTTATCATCATTCAAGATCACAGCACTATCCCCTCGTTGTGTAATCACAAAAAAACCTTTACGCCAAGCAAATCTATCTGCTCCCTCTTCAATAACCATACCTGCGACTGCACCATATATTTTTTTATCTTTATGCTCAGGAAATAAAGGTTTAAATTTATCCATGCGTTCTAAATGCTCTTTGACATCCTCAACACTTAAGCTGCTTTTTACCTCAACTAATACACAACAATCGCCATTAGTCACCAGCAAATCAATTTCCATTTCTAAACCAAGCGTTGCATTCCTTTTTTTGATTTTATGGCCAGTACCTGTCACCTCAATGCCCCTTTCTTGAAACAAACGCTCACCAGGTGCAACCACACCTTCAACAAAGTTGCCAATACGACCACCTAGCTGACCCAATTTTTTATTAGTTTCTTGGTTTGATTTTTCCATACGTCTGTCAGTTTCTTGGAACTGGCGGTCAGTTTCCTGGAACTTGAGGTCGGTTTCTTGGAACTTACGATCCATTTCCTTACTTATTTTTTCAATGAATTGTTCAGTTTCCTTATTCCTTTTTTCAATACGTTGGTCGGTTTCACGAAAAAGACGCCATACATCTTCAAGGCTAGGGGCAGGATCGGTGTAAATCATCATTATCTCCTTGTTCAGATAAAAACTGGTAAAATTTTAAAATTACCAAGTTTCTGGTTTTAAATCAATAAAGTTGTTTCTTTACTGCTTTACGTGACATGTATTCTGTAACAGGTTATGATCCTGACTACTTGCAGATCAGGTTTTATAACCTTAACCTGAATGTTTGAATCTGAAATACAAAGCATAAACTTTTTCTTACAAGAATATTGTTAACATAGCTTTTAGTTCTGTCCTATTTGCTCACTATCTGAAGTTATAAATCTTGAGTTCAAAATTGACTTTTTAGACTCCTGTATATAATCATCTTATCTGTCTTCATCTCTGTATTAATAACTATATTTTAGTTCATTTATCATCTATTATTTAAGCAAATAAATTTACTTACTAAAAAAGAAGGATATTCATGACAGGTATTGTGGATGTTGCAGTGCGCAATTCACGGACTGTATTGTTAATTTTGGTATTTATTCTACTCAGTGGCACAATCGCCTACATCAAAATTCCTAAAGAATCTGAACCAGATATTGCCATCCCTATTATTTATGTTTCCATGAGCCATGAGGGCATTTCTCCTGAAGATGCAGAAAGACTTTTAGTTCGGCCAATGGAAAAAGAGCTGCGTACCATTGAAGGTATTAAAGAGATGACAGCTATTGCTAGTGAAGGCAATGCATCTGTCACGTTAGAATTTGATGCAGGTTTTGACAGTGAAAATGCCTTGCGGGATGTGTTGCAAAAAGTAGATATTGCCAAAGCGGAACTGCCTGATGCCACTGAAGAACCAACCGTACATGAAGTTAATGTCTCATTATTTCCAATTATTGTTGTGACTTTAGCAGGCGAAGTACCGGAAAGAACTTTGTTGGCTATAGCGCGTCAACTGGAAGATGCAATTGAAGCCATTCCAGAAATACTTAAAGTTGAAATTGCTGGTGATCGAGAGGAAGTCGTTGAAATATTGACTGATCCATTGCGGATTGAAAGTTATGGCTTATCTTATGAAGAAATAATTAATCATTTTCGTCTAAATAATCAGCTTGTGGCAGCAGGCGCTCTGGATACAGGGCAAGGTCGATTTAATATAAAAGTACCTGGTGTGTTTGAAACGTTAGAGGACTTACTGACCCTACCTGTCAAAGTCGCCAATAAACGTGTTGTGACTTTGCAAGATATTGCGGAAGTTCGACGTACCTTTAAAGATGCAACTAGCTACGCCCGTGTGAATGGTAAGCCTGCATTGGCACTGGAAATTTCCAAGCGGACAGGTACAAATATTATTTCAACCATCGAAAAAGTGCGTTATGTGGTTGATGAAGCTAAAAAAATCTGGCAAGCCAAAGGTGGTGATAATATTGAAGTCAACTTTATTCAGGATCGTTCTAAAGATGTGCGCATTATTCTCAAAGATTTACAAAATAATGTTTTAAGTGCGGTTATTTTGGTGAGCATTGTTATTTTAGGTGTATTAGGCGTACGCACTGCAAGTTTAGTTATCATTGCTATTCCTGGGTCTTTTTTACTAGGTATTTTAGCATTAGCCCAAATGGGGCTAACTATGAACATCGTGGTTTTATTTAGCCTAATTTTAGCTTCTGGTATGCTAATTGATGGTGCCATTATTGTTACAGAATTTGCTGATCGCAAAATGAATGAAGGTTTGCCTCGCGTGGAAGCATACACCATTGCGTCTAAACGTATGTTTTTTCCTATTATTGGGGCAACAGCCACCACGCTGGCCGTTTTTCTGCCTTTATTGTTCTGGCCTGGCATGTTGGGTGAGTTCATGAAATATTTGCCAATTACAGTGATTGTAACCTTAGCCGCTTCTTTACTGATGGCCTTAATTTTTATGCCAACTTTAGGTGCATTGATTGGTAAACCCAGCCCTATTGTAGCTCCAAATTATGAAAATACCTCATTGGAAGGCATTAAAGGTTTTACGGGGTTGTATATTGCTTTCATGAGCCGACTAGTCGGTTATCCATGGTTAGTCATATTAGCAGCACTGTTGATTTTAGTTGGGGTATTTTCGGCTTACGATGAATATGGTAAAGGGGTAGAATTTTTTCCCGACATTGACCCAGAACAAATTAACTTATTTGTACGAACTCGTGGCAATTTATCCATGGATGAACGTGATGTGTTAGTCCGTAAAGTTGAATCACACATTTTAGATATGCCAGAATTAGCGAGTGTCTATGCTAATAGTGGCATCACATCCCAACAAAATGCACCTGAAGATACCATTGGTGTAATTCAAATTGAATTTATAAATTGGAAATTACGCCGTACAGGCAAAGAAATCATCAAAGAAATTCGACAACGCACTCAAGATATTCCAGGCATTATTGTTGAAGTGCTGAAATTGGAAGGCGGGCCTGGTGAAGGCAAGCCCATTAAAATTGAAATTAGTGGATTGGAACAAAGCTTACTTGCACCTGCGACTGAACACTTGGTGACTGGTTTACAATCTATTAAAGGTTTAGTCGATATTGAAGATAGTCGTCCCTTACCTGGTATTGACTGGAAAATAAAAGTTGATCGCGAACAAGCTGCCCGTTTTGGAGCGAGTATTGCCTCTGTGGGTAGTAGTGTCCAATTAGTAACCAATGGCATTATGGTGGGTGATTATCGTCCTGATGATGCAGATGAAGAACTGGACATCCGGATTCGTTTTCCCGAACAATATCGTCATTTGGAACAGTTAGATAAATTACGTCTACAAACTTATGAAGGTATGGTACCGATTAGTTTATTTGTCAAAAAAACGCCACAGCCCAGTGTTGGCACAATTAAACGTAGTGATGAAAAACGTATTATCACTGTCCAAGCTGGGGTTAATGAAGGTGTGTTGGTGGATAAAATGTTGAAAGCCGTTCGTGCCTGGTTAAAAGATAATCCTGTGGACGAGCGAGTTACTTTAACTTTCAAAGGGGAAGATAAAGATCAAAAAGAAGCAGAAGAATTTTTGGGTAATGCATTTATGGTAGCGTTATTTATGGTTATCATTATTTTAGTTGCTCAATTTAACAACTTTTATCAAACCTTTTTAATTTCCAGCGCTGTTATTTTATCAACGGTTGGCGTGCTATTGGGATTATTAATTACACAACAACCCTTTGGTATTGTCATGTGTGGCATTGGAATTATTGCGTTGGCAGGCATTGTTGTCAATAATAATATTGTATTGATTGACACCTTTAATATTTTACGAGAACAAGGCTTTGATAAGCGGGAGTCTGTATTACGCACTTGTGCCCAGCGTTTGCGTCCTGTTTTATTAACAACGATTACCACAATATTAGGATTAATGCCCATGGTTTTAAGCATGAGTATCGACTTAGTGACGCGAGAAATTGCATTTGGTGCCCCATCAACCCAATGGTGGGTTCAATTGGCAACTTCTGTGGCAGGTGGTTTAGCATTTGCAACCGTATTGACATTAATTTTAACCCCCTGTTTATTGATTCTAGGAGGTTCAAAACTTGCTAAGGTTTCTTAGGAATAGGAATTAGAGTTGTATCACGGAATTTAAGATGGTATTTTGCGAAAAGGAGGATATAAGAAAGAACAAGTTTTGTAAACTTAGGAGAACGAGTATGAAAAT
>JADGDF010000214.1 GCA_016745055.1 Thiotrichaceae bacterium
TGATAAACTAAATTTACCACTTCTCATTAGCTTGTTTTCTATTTTTTGGATTGTCCTACATACATTGGATTCTGATAGACCATAATCCACACCTAAATGATACTGAGTTCATACTCTCTGAAATACGTGAGCGTCATACATAGTTGCTCTTCATAACTTAGTTTAGGTGTGTTACCCAGTCTGGTTCGAGGTCTACACATTCACCATCTCTTCAAATAGTTCTTTACTTACTCCTAAATAGCGTTTAAACCTTTCATTTGATAAAACTTTCAGTTTTTCGTAATTCATATTGTTTTCTTAGAACCTGTTTAGTTTCTATAACCACTAGTTTAACTTTTCTCCCCATTTTTTCAATACCTTATTTCGCAATAAGTCTATTGTGATAACTTCTGAATCTGACAACACGGGCGCAAATCCTCTTGAACGTAGACTGTTATTTTCAGTAATCTCTTTGACTTGATCATCAACCCAACAATACACCTATATGATAAAATCTTATAACGGCATGCTTCTTTTTCCTCTATATTCTTGTTGTGGTCATAAAAATATAGCAATGAAACATGCCGTTTTAAACTCTTTTCTAGATTATTAAGTCGAGCATCGCGTTATAGTAGTATTCTTAACGTTGAAAAAAATCAAAATGTGGTTGCCAAAATTGAACGTAATTCATCAGATGGTTTTGTCCATCGAACTTATACTTTCACGCCCAATGGACAACACATTATCTCGGGAGGGGGCAATGGTGATTTAACCGCTTATGACAAACAAAGCAATAAACTAGGCGATTATATTGGACATACTGGCGATATTTGGGCGGTGACTGTCTCCCCCGATGGACAATTACTGGCATCAGGTAGTGTTGATCAAACCGTGCGCTTGTGGAATGTCAACACCTTTGAAAATATTCTGACTCTATTTCGCGGCACCAACGACGAATGGGTCATCTGGACACCACAAGGCTACTATGCCGCCTCCATCAACGGAGACAACATGATTGGCTGGCAAATCAACAAAGGCATGGACCAAAATCCCGACTACATCACTGCTAACCAAGTGCGTAAACACTTCCACCGTCCTGACATCGTGGCCGAAGCCATTAGCCTGCGCAGTGCCAAACAAGCCCTTGCTCAAGCACAAAACACCGACTTCAACCTCACACAACTGCTCGTCATGCAACCGCCTGACTTTAAAATACTGCATCCCGAAGGCAATAGCAAAATCCACAAAAAAAGCATTACCTTAGAACTAGAATTTGAAAAACAAGACATTGAAAAAATCGAAGTTTATGTCAACGGCATATTGGCGGGTAATCCACGGTTTGTAAACCCTTTTGGAAAAACCGCCTACCCCAAAAAAGGACAACGCAAAAGCCTCAATGTTGGTTTGCAATACGGTAACAATCAGATTGAAATCATTGCAGAAAATGCCGTCGGAGAATCTCGCAAAACCCTGGTGGTTCACTCCGAAAGACAGGGCTAATTGGATAAACAAGGCGATTTATACCTCATTTCCATCGGCGTCAGTCACTACCAAGACACCGCCTTAAGCCTCAACTACGCTGATAATGACGCGCGTGAAATCTATCAACAACTGACCCAAGTTGTCAAAGGCAAATACAAAAACATTCACGCCACCCTACTGACCGATGGTGAAGAAAAACTCCCCACGGCTGACAATATCCGCACAGCCCTAAAAACCCTAAGCACCACGAAACCTGAAGACACCACCATTATTTTCCTCGCAGGACACGGCGTCAACGAAGCCAATAACTACTACTTCCTGCCTCGCGATGTCAAACGGAACGAACAATGGGAAAATGCCCTGCACTGGTCACATTTCCAAGACACCCTGCAAGAAACTCAAGGTAGACGCTTGTTGTTCATCGACACCTGCTACGCGGGCGCTGCCCTTAGCGCGGATCAAGAAAGAAATCCCAGCTTGCTCAAAAACTTATCGGATGACAACATCATTGTGATTGCTGCCACGGATTACGAAACACCCGCCCAAGAAACCCATCAACTCAAACACGGGGTGTTGGCCTATTCGTTATTAGAAGGTTTAAAAGGCAAAGCAGATTCGTATAAAGATAAAAGCATCAGTTTCAAAGAGCTGGATGCCTACGTGTCCAATCATGTAAAAGACCTCACCTCTGGTGCACAAACGCTTGTGTCGCAAGTGCCCCCTTATGGTTTTAAGGACTTTGAACTGGTGCGGTTGAATTGAAGAGGTTTAGTTGGCAAGATAAATCTTGCAATCCTTTGATAACGCCTACCTTACTTGGCTTTATAGTTATTTCGGATGTTTTGCGCTGCCATTTAATTAAGGAGATTTTCACAGGAGTGCAAGATTTATCTTGCAAATAAAAGTTTGCAGTTCGTAGAATAGTTGTTTCTCGAATGAGCGAAGCGATTTCCCGAAACTCAAATATCTGAAAGTTTCAGGAAATCCACTGCGTTCCATTCCCGAAACGACTGTAGTTTTAAATCAGACCTGGCAGGTTTTAAAAACCTGCCAGGTCTTGTTTCTGATTTTATTTAGGTTGTTTCTCGAATGAGTGAAGCGATTTCGTGAAACTCAAACTGTGTGAAAAACATTTAATTCACGATATACTTATAGGTTATCTACCAAACTTGGGAAATAGCCATGTTGAGCCAGACATATTCCTACCTTTATAATTCCGCTTTCATTGATGATTTATACGAAATTTATTTAAATAATCCTACCCAGGTAAGTGAACCTTGGCAACGTTATTTTGCACAATTGCAACAAGAAAATCCTATTCAATATCAAGAAATTCGCCATACTCCAGTCCAAACCAAATTTATTAAATTAGGCCAACAAAAGTTGGTTAAACCCACTCAATGTAAAAATGTTATTGATGCAAGCACTCATGCATCCTTTGCTAAAAAACAATCCTCTGTCCTTCGTTTAATTAATGCTTACCGTTTTCGAGGACATCAGCAAGCAGATTTAGATCCATTAAAGTTAAGACCTACTATACATTTAGAAGAGCTTGACCCTGAATTTTACGGACTCAGCGAAGAAGATATGGTCACTACTTTTTGCACGGGTTCTTTTCGCTATGGCGCCACTGAAGCTTATCTCTCTGACATTATTGCTCGCTTAAAAACGGTTTATTGCAATACAATCGGCGCTGAGTACATGCATATCACAGAAACTAAGGAAAAACGTTGGATTCAAAAGCATTTGGAAACAAAGGAACAATTAAACGGTTTTGATAGCATGACCAAGCTGCATATTCTACGACGTTTAACCTCTGCACAAGGATTGGAAGATTATTTACATACCAATTATGTAGGACAAAAACGTTTTTCTTTAGAAGGTGGTGAAGGATTAATTCCTTTGTTGGACGAATTGGTTGAAGAAGCGGGTTGCTTAAGCGTTAAAGAAATTATCATCGGCATGGCCCATCGTGGGCGCTTAAATGTATTGGTCAATTTGTTGGGCAAACGTCCAAAAGATTTGTTTTCAGAGTTTGAAGGCAAAATGAGCGTTGAAACCGGATCAGGTGATGTGAAATATCACCAAGGTTTTTCCTCAAATGTCGCAACCGGTGGTGGTGCTGTCCATTTAGCTTTGGCATTTAACCCATCTCACTTAGAAATTATTGGCCCTGTGGTACAAGGCTCTGTCCGTGCACGTCAAGAAAGACGTAACGATCAACAGAAAAAACATGTGTTACCCGTACTTATTCACGGGGATGCGGCGGTGGCAGGACAAGGGGTGGTGATGGAAACCTTGAATTTGAGTGCTACCCGTGGATATTCAACGGGCGGTACAATTCATATTGTGATTAACAATCAAATCGGCTTTACTACGAGCGATCCTAGAGACTTACGATCGACTTACCACTGTACTGATGTCGCAAAAATGGTACAAGCACCTATTTTTCACGTCAATGGTGATGATCCCGAGGCTCTGATTTTTGTCACCCGTCTTGCTTTAGCCTACCGCATGGAATTTCATAAAGATGTGGTGATTGATATGATGTGTTATCGACGACATGGCCATAATGAAGCAGATGAACCTTCTGCAACCCAGCCAATGATGTACCAGAAAATTTCTCAACATCCAACAGTGCAAAGCATTTATGCTCGAAAATTACTGGATGAAGGGATTATTAGCCCCGCAGAAGGTGATATGTTGCTCAAGCAATATCGCGCTTCTCTGAAAACCCAAGAAAGAGTATCGCGTCCACTAGCTAGTGGTTACAAGCATACAGTAGACTGGAAACCTTTTATAGGAACGCATTGGTCAATTGAAACCAAAACGAATATTAGTCCAAGTAGGGCACAAGAGCTAATTTATCGTTTAACCAAAATTCCAGAAACATTTCATTTAAACCGCAGTGTGGCTAAAGTGATAGACGCTCGTCGTCAAATGGGTGAAGGTCAACAATCTTTAGATTGGGGATGCGCAGAAACACTGGCTTATGCCAGTTTGTTGGAAGAAGGTTACCCCATCCGCTTATCTGGTCAGGACAGTGAAAGAGGTACATTTGCTCATCGTCATGCCGTACTTCACGACAGTGAAACGGGCGAACATCATATTCCATTGCGCAATTTATCTGATCAACAAGCTTACTTTTCAGTCATTAATTCCATTCTTTCTGAAGAAGCGGTTTTAGGTTTTGAATATGGTTTTAGTGCCTCTGAACCCGATACTTTGATTATTTGGGAAGCGCAATTCGGAGACTTTACGAATAATGCGCAAGTGGTTATTGATCAATTCATTAGTTCTTCTGAAGCTAAATGGCAACGTAACAGTGGGTTGGTCATGTTATTGCCGCATGGTTATGATGGTCAAGGCCCAGAACATTCTTCTGCCAGGCTGGAACGTTATTTACAGCTATGTGCCGAAGACAATATGCAAGTTTGCATACCAAGTACGCCCGCACAATTTTTCCATATGATGCGGCGCCAAATGAAACGGCCCTATCGTAAACCTTTAATCGTCATGACCCCCAAAAGTTTGTTACGTCATAAATTATGTACTTCACTCTTAGAAGAGTTTGCCTACCCGCATTTTCAAAATGTTATTGATGAAGTTGATCCAGTCATCAAACTTGAAAAAGTCGATCGGCTCATATTCTGTAGTGGCAAAGTTTACTATGACTTAATTGAAGCACGTAAACAACATGGCAAAGAGAATATCGCTATTATTCGTCTTGAACAATTATATCCCTACCCTAAAGTCGAGGTTACGGCGATACTTAAGCGTTATCAACATGTGACCAGTCGCGTATGGGTGCAAGAAGAACCTAGAAATCAAGGGGCTTGGTGGTATATTCGTGCACATATGGACATCAAGTTAACACGGGATGAATTAGATAAGTTGGAATATGCAGGGCGACCACAATCAGCCTCCCCTGCAGTTGGTTATTTACAAATTCATCGTCATCAGCTACAAAGTTTTTTAGCGGAAGCTTTGCAAATAACTTAAAGCCAATGTATATAGTGTATTACTGCTATTAGGAACGAAGACTTAATAACTTCCACAATTGTGCAATTAGACTTAGACCTGGCAGGTTTTTAAAACCTGCCAGGTCTTTATTAGAGTTGTATCACGGAATTTAAGATGGTATTTTGCGAAAAGGAGGATATAAGAAAGAACAAGTTTTGTAAACTTAGGAGAACGAGTATGAAAA
>JADGDF010000215.1 GCA_016745055.1 Thiotrichaceae bacterium
TAACTGCATTTTCATACTCGTTCTCCTAAGTTTACAAAACTTGTTCTTTCTTATATCCTCCTTTTCGCAAAATACCATCTTAAATTCCGTGATACAACCCTATTATGACATATTATTACACATCAGCTATACTTCATGGATGCGACTCACCCTCTTCATAACCCCATTGTTAGATAAAGCGCGGACAAGATTACGCTGTTAAAACCAATACAGGTCGTCGTCTCAATATCAATGGAGCGATGAATATCAGCACGCTGGAACCTGTTATTCGTTACGATGACACGATTAATGCCCATTCGAGCCTTATTCAAACAAATTGAAGCCAAACACCTTGATGCAACAAACATCCCTGTTATCGCAGATAATGCCCGTGACTACCGAGCTAAAATCGTAAGTGAATACCTACAAACTTCCCGTATTCAACTCATTTTTCTCCCACCTTATGCTCCTAATCTAAACCTGATAGAACGTTATTGGAAGTTTTTTAAGAAAAAAGTGCTCTACAGCTCTTACTACGAGACTTTCAATCATTTTAAGTTGGCTTGTGATAAGTTTTTCAATCAAGCCTGTCATCATGTGGAATTACTTCGCTCATTATTAGCAGATAATTTTCAACTTATTGCTATTCCAGAAACCAATTTTTGAGTGACTGTGACTATAGTTCTCGTTCTAATGGAGTGCAGGTTGTTTTGCAAGATAAATCTTGCACTCCTTCAAAGATAAACCTGGGGTCTACAGAAAAAATAACATTGACAAACTCAAATATACACTTTTACAAGGCTATTTGTACTAAATTTAATGTTTTAGCCACTTTATCTGCAGTATTAGCATGACTGAGGACCGCAATATGGGCATTTTCAGGCTGTAAATATTGCCGACCTACACGCTGTAAATCTTCCAATGTGACCTGTAATAAGCGTTGACGAAAGGCTTGGCGTTTTTCCTCTGTTCTCCCATATAAATTACCAAAAAAAGCAGCTATGGCTTCACCTGCAGGCGAGCCTGGTTTATCTACCTTACTGATCACATTTAAAATCGCTTCTTCTAAAGTTCTTGCTTCATGGGAATGTTCCTGTAACCAAACCAATGCGTTATCAAAATGGTTCAGGGTTTCTTCCAAATGCGGATCACGATAGGAAAAAAACCGGAATGCGCCCGTATCCGTTTCATAACTGGCACCACCTCCATAAGCCCCCCCTTGTTCTCGAATGGCTTGATGTAAATAACCATTACGCATAAAATCTCCTAATACCATGAGTACAGGTGCATCAGGATGAGCCATTGGTACAGTTGCATAAGCTTTGGCACAGTAATTGACTTGAGTATTAGTCGTCCAAATTTGCCTGACCTGTTGATTAGCTTCAACATTTAATTCAAACTCAGCGCTATTTGTTAAAGGCTGATAAGTTTGCCAACGTTTTTCCAATGCTTGTCTAATATCAACTTGGGCTGTTTCTTCACTGATAACTAGTAGTTGTCTATTGCTGGCAAGTAATTGATCACGAATTTGTCCAAGTTTTTCTGCAAATTGACGCAAGGCTGTTTCATCTTTAAGACTGTCATCCAAAGCTTTGAGCGTTTGCAAGCCTGCCAAACCATGCCAGTGATGCATTAAGGCCCCTGTCGCACTGATGCCACTATTACAGGCCGCCATGACTAGATGATGCCCTCTTTCTGTGACAGAATTTTCCCAATCATTACGGATTTGAGTCACTAATTCTTGCAAGCGGGATAATTCATCAAATCTGACATTTTCCAGTGTTTCATACAGTAAATCAGTTAAATTGGCCTGGTGACGCACTAATGCTTTGCCCGATAATGAAAATACACTACGAATATTATCCACATTATCAATATCGCCTCGTACTGAAATACGGGCACTGATGCCACCACTGATTTCGGATTGCCAGGTGGCCGTTTCCAAATAATTTTTATCCCCACAACCCACTTCGGTCATGCAATCACAAAATAAGGGGAGTAAAGGAATTAACTCAGCATCCATCGCAGGTAAGTCCATAACAATGCTTTGATAAACCATGCCGTTCGTCCCGCGTGCAAACCAGGTGGCAGGTAATTGCCTAATGTCTCCTGTATAGCCCTGAGGAATATTCATCGTTTCTGGAATATCAGCCAAGGTGACTTTGGGCAATAAGCTCATGTCATCAGGTGTTTGCTGACGAATTTGCAATGCCTTGGTTTGTTCTATAATGTCAGCTTTTTCGCTCTCAGAAAGTTGGGCCTGAATCTTATCTAATTTTTCTCTTTCAGTCTGAGTTTGCTGTGCTGCCAATGCTGGATCAGGCTTCATGATTAATCTAATGCGATGTGGATTATCTAAAAATACGCGCTTGATTAAATTGGGTACAAACTGTGGGTCACGACAATCTTCTCTTAAGGCTTGCAATACAGAATCAATATCAAGCGCCTCAACAGGATTACCCCCATGCAAAATTGCCCCTAATGTGTTGAGTAATAATTGTAAACCATAAGGAAAGTGGTCACCTGTTACTTCGCGTTGTTGTAATTCAATTTGGTGCAATACAGATTCTACTTGTGACTGAGGTACGCCTTTTTCTGTAACCCCTTCTAATACTTGCAAAATTAATTGTTCAACGGCATCCGCATGTTCTGGGTTAGAACCTTCTAGTCCACAAGTGAATAATGTTTCGTGGGTATCTGCGCTAAAACCACATAAAATAGATGGTGAAGTGCCTAATTTTGTCGTTTCCAAAACCTGTTGCAAGGGAGAAGCACTGTTATCAAGTAATAATCCCTCCAACAAATTCATATTCATCACTTCGCGGGTATCGCTGGCGTGTCCTAGTAACCAAGCTAATAAAATATGCGTTTTATTTTGGCCATTCTCTCTAGCATCCACGGGATAAGTCGTGATAAATTGTTGAGGACGGGTATAACGCTGTTCGTCAGGGACTGATAAGTTTAAATCCTTCTTTTCAAAATGTTGCAAAGCACAGGTTTCAAATAAGGCTTGATGTTCACTCGCAGGCCGGTCGCCATAAGTCATAAACACTGCATTAGAGGGGTGATAATGATTGGCGTGAAAAGCCTTTAACTGTGCCAAAGTTAATTCAGGAATAACTTGGGGATCACCGCCACTGTTATGATGGTAAGTAACGGTTGGAAACAAATGTTCAAATAGAGAATGCCATAAAATTTGAATCGGTGAACTCATGGCACCTTTCATTTCATTATACACAATGCCTTTATAAACCAAAGGTGTGTTGGGATTATCCGCAGATTCAAATTCGAGCCGATGGCCTTCTTGCGCAAAGTCCAAAGCGTGTAAATGAGGAAAAAAGACGGCATCCAGATAGACCTGCAATAAATTATCAAAGTCTTTGGTATTTTGGCTGGCGAAAGGATAAGCTGTCCAATCATTACTCGTAAAGGCATTCATGAAGGTATTGAGTGAACGACGAATCATTAAAAAAAAGGGATCACGAACAGGATAACGTTGGCTACCGCACAAAGTTGTGTGTTCCAAAATATGAGCAACGCCAGTTGAATCTTGGGGAACAGTTAAAAAAGCCACCAGAAAGACATTATTATTATCTTCGCTCACAATATGGAAGTGTTTAGCGCCTGTCGTAATATGATGGTATTCTTCCAGCTTAATATTTAGTGTTTCAATGTCTGTTTGGCGCACACAAGTAAATGCTGCATGTGACATAAGTTTTTGTCCCTTCCAATTTTCTTAATCTTTATTAATAAGTCTATTATTCACCAATTTAAAGGAAAAGTTAGGATTATTCAAATTTATCCCATAGGAATAATGATTAGTCTCTATATTGATTGGGCCAAAATGAAGTGTTTAAGCTTTAGAATAGTCTTGTACAAAGAGTGATAAATCTGGTTTGATTCAAAATTCAAACAAGAGTTTTCCATGTTTGTTAAGGGGATAAAAATAGGCGGCTGAAAGTTCTAAATTTTGTCAGCACCGAGATTGAAATAAAGATCTCAAGAATATTTCATTACCTAATTCATGACTTATTTGCCACTTTTAGTCAATTGATTGGGTTGCATTAAGGGTCGCATTGCCTGTAGTACACTGCTAAAAATATATTTGGATTGCAGTTCTTCTGTGGCTAGCCACTGTTTTATGTGGTCACGCTGTGTTGGCGCAGAAAAACAGGCTGGACAATTATCAAGAATCACGGGCAGTTTAACTTGTTGAGCAAAATCACTCATTTGTCGTTCTCTGGCATACACGAGTGGTCGAATAATACGAATATCCCCCGCATCATTGATATAATTTGCTTTCATAGTATGCAATTTGCCATTGTATAACACTGACATGAAAAAACTTTCAGCAAGATCATCTAAATGTTGGGCTAATGCAAGTACCTTGTAACCTTCCTGACGGGCTAAAGTATACATAATACCGCGTTTCATTCTCGCACAATAAGCACAAAAAGAATCACCTTTAATATGCTGTAAAGCTTCATCTAAAATTGGCTGAGTTTGATAAAAATAAGGAATATCTAGTGTGGCAAGATAATCTTTTAAAGGAGAAGGATCAAAACCTGGAATTTTAGGATCAATGGTAATGACGCCCAACTCAAAGTGAATAGGTGCATGGTGCTGTAAATGTCTTAATATATGCAGTAAAGATAAAGAATCCTTGCCACCTGATACACCCAGCAAAACACGATCATTTGCCTGTATCATCTGAAAATCAGCAATGGCTCGACCGACACAGCGTAATAATGACTTGGGTGGCTTAATCAGTATGTTCACGTCGCCATTTATCCCAACGTTGGTGAGGAAGAACGTCCATATCTGCCCCTGCAGCGATCAACTCTTTCTTTAAGTGGTGATTCCAATAGGCGCTTTTTTCTTCAAAATAACATTCAGCTTCTTCTTCCAATGTATCATCCCAAAAAGCGTCAACTAGTTCTAAATCGTCATAGAGTTTTTCTTGCAAAAATGCAATAAACGAAGGACATTCCAAACGTAGAATGCGTTCCATATCCTCTTCGTCATGACTAAATTCACAGATAGGATATTCCCCATTAATCATTCGATTTGTATCAAAACAATATAAATCGGAAGAGTGTTCTGGCATACCAAAAGCTAAAAAATGCGTAGGTTTAAGCTGATAAATTTGCCGATGTGTTTGTCCGCTATCGGCGGCTAGACATAGTTCATTGTTATATAGCCCAAAACCACATTCTGTATCAACATATTCCATCAATATTTGAATGGAAAATATTTTTTCACTGCATAGGGTTGCGCCATCCCAAAGCAATACAAAATTTCGATATGATGTAGGTAAACTAATCCCTAAACGAGATTCCACAATAGCAACTTGGTTTTCATTTGTACTGGCGGAAAACGCTAAACTTTGTCGGGCTTCACTAGTAAGTGTTCGTAACCATTGATACATAAAATATCCTGTTCAGAAATAGTTAACTGACATATTATGAGGTAACGCTAGGATTTTTACACGTTTGATTGTGCTTAAGATAACGATAGTTTAACTCAAGTTTCAGGCTGTTGTATACTTTGTGAGAACGCAATAGGAATAATGGGTTATAGTCACCGCCCCTCAAAAATCGGTTTCTGGAGCAGCAATAAGCTGAAAATTCTCGGCCAATAATGAGCGAAGTAATACCACATGCTCACAGGC
>JADGDF010000216.1 GCA_016745055.1 Thiotrichaceae bacterium
CATTTTCATACTCGTTCTCCTAAGTTTACAAAACTTGTTCTTTCTTATATCCTCCTTTTCGCAAAATACCATCTTAAATTCCGTGATACAACTCTACTAAAACTTTTAATGTTTCAGCTTTTATTGGTTTAATATTACATGGTTTTGAAATAGCTTTAGATAAAGTAGAGTATTTGTATATAAGTATTCTATTTCTACTATTGTACCCATTATTTAGTAAAAAATTTAATTTAGAGTATAAAATATTATTACTAACATTATTGGTCGAAAATATTCTCCTATTATCAGGTATTGTTTCAGCTAGAATATTAGCGTATATATTATTCATTTTATCACTTGTTATCTTAAGTCCGCGTAGGATGCGCTGAGCCAGGTAGGTTGGGTTAGGCTTTTTGCAACGCAAAAACCGTAACCCGACAAAATTGGTGGAATGGCATATTATATGGGTTGTTATCCGATGAATTGGTGAATTGAAATATTCCGTCGGGTTACGCTTCGCTAACCCGACCTACCTGGATTTATTTTATATTATGGATTTGAACCTGATGCTTCTTTTGATGTTACATCGTTAGCTAAATGGCGCTGATGATATAGATATTGGATGTTTTGTTCTTGGCTTTCTATCTGGTTTTGATCTTACAATAGCAGGTATTATCACTAATTCCAAACTATTTGGTCAAGGAAAAAGTATTAGTCCTCTTGAAACAGTTTTCACTGTAGTTATGAATATGACTGTAGCCTTGAATGGATTACCTTCGCTATTTCAATGTCTAGATAAAAAGTTGGGACAATGAAGTGAATAGTAAGGCAATTTTTTTGATAAGTCTTGTTTCCTCAACTGTTATCAATTCAGCAGGTTACATTTTAATCCTTTATTATTTCGCTTTTGTGTTTAAGCATAATTGTCAATTTGAAATGTATAAGATGATTTTTATACCATCAACGTGGTTTGTTCTATTTTCCTCTACTTATACTGCGAATAAGCTAGCTAATTTTATATATTTTGTTGTTTTTAAATCAAGGCATACAAATTTAGAAAGCGCAAATCCTTTTAATGGATATTTAATCTTTTTTATGTGGGTATTCCTTTTTTTTGCACTATTTTTAGCATGGGATACTCCTACATTAGGTCCCCCTGAACTTTGTAACCTCGCGGGTCAAGGTTTGTAACCTTGGCCCGAACGTTGTGTGCCAGCCAGGTAGGTCGGGTTAGGCTTTTTGCAACGCAAAAACCGTCACCCGACAAAATTATCTCGTTCCCACGCTCCAGCCCGCGTAGGATGCGCTGAGCGTTTTTTGCGAAGCGCATCTGTCGAGAAAAGCCAGTAACCCGACAAAATTGGTGGGATGGCATATTATATGGGTTGTTATCCGGTGAATTGAAATATTCCGTCGGGTTACGCTTCGCTAACCCGACCTACCTGGCTGCAGTCAAAGCCCTAGCCATTGCTTCATCAGAAGGACAACGAATTTATCAAGTGACACAAGAAAATATCAATGCTGTTTTGCCTGTATTAAACATAGATAGTGAAGTCAAAGATGAAATTCGTGATTCAGTCACGGTTGGGAAGGTGGCCACGGTTTCTCAGAATACGATTACGGTCGGTAGTTGGACAGGTGTGGGGTATATCATTGCTGATCCGGAAACAGGCGCTGGGGCTTATCGAATTTCGGGCGGGAGTGATGGAGGAAACATGCCTGAACCAGGAACACCAGTGAGCTTGTTGCTCCTTAGTGGTTTGGTATTTTTAGCCATGTTGAGTGGATATTCTTCTGCAATGGCTGACGAAGTTAATCAAGTAACAAGCAATAAGCAAAAATTTTTAGACTGTATGTTAAAGACTGTTCCACAAGCAGCAGGATTCGCAATGCTTTTTGCTGCCATGGGAGTAGTAGGTATTATGATTAAAGGAGTGGCTGGTTTTACTGTAGCAATAATTAGCTTTATTTTAATGATCTACTTCATATATTCTGTTTATCTTAGCTATGTTAATTGTCAAGTTGCTCCAAATCAGGTACGCAGAAGAAGATGAGAATCAAGGAAAAGCTCACAAGTAATTTTTCTCTTGCTGTAATGACAAATTTTCATATCTTGTATACATGGGTAGTGGATTGGTTACGACCTCAGTCTGCTATTTCTTTTATGGCACAGGAAGCTACGACTTATGCTGTTTGCCTTATTTTACTTGGCCTACTAGGCTTGCTTTTTTCAAAAAGACTTAATTGGTATAATAAAGGTATTATAGCTAGTTTTTATATTTGGGCATGTTTGCTATGGATAGCTAGCTTTTTAACTGTTAACACAGCATTAATTATACATATTGTTGCAGGAGTATTTGTAGGGTTAATGTCTTGGGTAATTCTTTACAAGGAGAAGCATGATAACTCGTAAGCCAGGTAGGTCGGGTTAGTCTTTTTGCAACGCAAAAACCGTAACCCGACAAAATTGGAGGAATGGCATATTATATGGGTTGTTATCCGATGAATTGGTGAATTGGAACATTCCGTCGGGTTACGCTTCGCTAACCCGACCTATCTGGATATAACACGTGCAATAAAATATATCGCAATAGATGTTGTCTGGGAATCTTTTGAACAAATACTTGCGACAACGACAAATCTTGGGCATACATCCTGCGTAATTGGTCCTAAGAAATAGGAAAACTTTATTGATAGTAAAAAGACACTGGAATGAAATTTTACTTCCCATATTACTTTGCTACTTTTTTGCAAAACTAATATGGGGATACCAGTACTCTGATATTAGCTTTAGTATTATTTATTGGATTAGTATTTTTATCATTACTATTAGTATAATAAATATTATATTTTTGCTTATTTTTCCTCATTGTAAAATTGAAAATGAATATTTGTATCTGTACATAAATATATTCACAATAAAGAGAATCTATTTACCTGATATTGAGAATATTTATGAAATCAATGATTTTAGAAAGGGACGAGGTTTTAAGTTTATTTTGAAAACTAATGAAGAGGTTAATTACTTTCCTCAAAATCAAACAAAAAGCTTGCTATGTAAAATAAAGCTTTTTTTTGAAAATTATTGTGGAGAAGCCAAATAGGCAGAGAGCGGGCAAGCGATTAACCCTCTCTTTTGACCCCGCGACAGACAGCCAGGTAGGTCGGGTTAGCCAGGTAGGTCGGGTTAGGCTTTTTGCAACGCAAAAACCGTAACCCGACAAAATTGGTGGAATGGCATATTACATGGGTTGTTATCCGATGAATTGGTGAATTGGAACATTCCGTCGGGTTACGCTTCGCTAACCCGACCTACCTGGCTAGTTTATCTTTATTTTGTGTGTGGATAATGATATCTATAGTAATCTTTTATGCTCTATTTGATGTATTTGCACCAAGCATGGCATTCCTTTTGTTCACAACAAGGAGAAGTGGATATGCCTAAAGGAAAGGCTGACTACCTCTTTGTTATTTTTATGACGCTTGGCATAGTGATTGGGATGGATATATCACGTCATGTTTGGGGTGGTTGGGCTGATGGTATATTTGCAATTGTTTTTGTGCTCTCAGTAGCTGTATTAAAAAAATTATATGATTCATGGAAAGCCAGGTAGGTCGGGTTAGCCAGGTAGGTCGGGTTAGGCTTTTTGCAACGCAAAAACCGTAACCCGACAAAATTGGTGGAATGGCATATTACATGGGTTGTTATCCGATGAATTGGTAAAGATGAATTGGTAAATTGGAACATTCCGTCGGGTTACGCTTCGCTAACCCGACCTACCTGGTTGAAGTGATTTACCGACTTCCTTACCTGGCTACTTAATTAACTTAAAAGCCCAATTAAAGCTAGATGGCAACATCGTTGCTGAAAGCCGTCCTTTCATGATGGGGCAAGAACTACAAAGTACCACCTCCATCACCAAAGTCACTGGTGGTTGGCATTCAGGTAACAACAAACCCGTGGTCGGTGAATTCTATGCTTTTGGCATTGACTTACAAGGCGTCAGTGCCAAACAACTAGAAACTGTTAAAAATCGCATGGAAACCGTCAAAACCCAATTAGAAACCCAACAATTTGAAGGATTGACCAAAGATGGCATTGTCGAAGATATGCTATATGCAGGTGCCTTAAGTTACTTTGCCGCCAACGATGTCGGCTTAAAGGTATTAAATCGTGCAGGAGAAGCCCTAAGTTATCGTTTACCCTCCTTTGGGTACCTTTTCCACTAGTTTAAACCCCATTTACAGCTTTGGTGTGCCCAGACAAGTTGAAATGAGTGGCATCATGGTTGATATGGATGCAGTCGCTAATTCGTTATGGGCAAAAAACAATGATAAGCAACTGACGGTAGCCACCGGTCAACAAATCGGAATGATGACCTCTGCCTGGGAACATAAAATACCTGAGATGTTATTTACCAGTGAAGAAAATCCTGGTAAAGCGGTTTCTGCAGTCAAAGCCCTAGCGATTGCCTCAGCAGAAGGACAACGAATTTATCAAGTGACCAAAGAAAATGTTGATGTGGTTTTGCCTGTATTGAACATAGATAGCAAAGTCAAAGATGAAATTCGTGATTCAGTCACGGTTGGGAAGGTGGCCACGGTTTCTCAGAATACGATTACGGTGGGTAGTTGGACAGGTGTGGGGTATATTATTGCTGATTCTGAAACGGGCGCGGGGGCTTATCGGATTTCGGGGGGAAAGGATGGAGCAGAAACAACAGAAGATTCTGGTACCTTACAGGAAATCGTTGCATTTTTCAGTGGATTATGGACAATTATAATAGCTGCATTCAAAAAGATTCTTTACAATACGATATCTATCGTAGTAGGCGCAGTGGATGTTTTAATTTCGTGTTGGGATTCTAAATATTTGTTTAACGCTTTGTTATTATTTGCAATTATGACACTTTATTTTTGGGTGCTTGGATATGGATTTGCATTTTTAGCTATGACAGGACCATTTGCTGGATATACTTTATTAATTGATGTGTTTTCTTATTTTTTTGCTGCAATTGGGATGGGAATTGCAATGTACGAATTTAAAAGGAAATGTTCATCAGAACCCTAATAGCCTAATTCGCAAAGGAACGTGTAATTGATTAATATATATATACAATTATTTTTATATAGTATTTTAATATCAATAATTACTTTAATTATTGATAGTATATTTGGAACTTTCCTGATAGCTGGTATTTTTTTTGGGTATTTTTTGCTTTCTCCAACTTTGGTTAGTTATGGCTATGCTAAAAAACATAAATGTCAAATGCCAAAAGAAATGAGAAAAAAAGTTTCAATACTATACACTATAACCATCATTGTTATATTAATAATTTTAGCATTATGCTTTTTGTTATTTGCTGAAATTGATAGATCAAAGAACAATATGTATGAAGTATTATTTGGCTTTTCGTTTCTTTGTTTTGTATTCTTCATCATAGGAAGTATTTCTGTATATACTTCATTAGCTAAATACCCAGCCAACTCGTAAGGCGGATAAGCGATAGCGTCATCCGCCATCTTGGAAAATTGCACAATCCTGAATTACTTGGCACCGTTTTGGTGGATAAGCCATAGCGTCATCCCATAGGCATCAATTTAAGAAATTCCTTGTCTGATTGGATTCAAACTGGTTAATATTTAGAGTAACA
>JADGDF010000217.1 GCA_016745055.1 Thiotrichaceae bacterium
CTTTGGAAAAACTGCGAAAGAAACCTCAATTCTAGTCTACAGTTCGTTATGCTAGCTTTTTTGGCTATCATTCTAAAAAAACTTTAAACAGGTTTTTAGAGCCTGGTAAAAAACTTTGAACCTACTCTCTCAAATGCCAACTCTAAACTCAAACTTTGCTTTATCAGACTCATCCTTAAGAGACTTGCTACTTTTTAGAGCCTTCACATGGGTTCTATAGTGACGCAAACGACTTTTCTTGCTTGTCAGTTTTATAATAATTTCTGCTAAACTATTTGCCATACTACGAAAATTTATTCATAAATAGTCACCACCCTATAGGTTATGACTTTGGAAGTGGGTAATTATCCAACCCAGTAAAATATATCTTTCCATCATGTTATTCAATATTAGACTTAATAAACTCAGGAAAAAAATGTGGATTTACAAGCACGTATAGAACATCATTTTCAGACCAGTATTGAAGTAAAAACTGCATCAATCACATTAGCACCGACCATTGTTCAAGCTTCCCAAGCCATTACGCAGTGTATTCAAAATCAATGCAAAATTCTAAGTTGTGGCAATGGTGGTTCTGCAGGAGATGCACAACATTTTTCTTCTGAAATGTTAAACCGTTTTGAAAAGGAACGACCTGGCTTACCAGCCATTGCTTTAACCTTGGATACATTAACTTTAACGTCTATTGCAAATGATTATGCATTTGAAGAAATTTTTGCCAAGCAAGTTCAGGCATTAGGACAACCGGGTGATATTTTACTTGCGATTAGTACTAGTGGTAATTCTGCTAATGTGCTCAATGCAGTCAACATTGCGCATAAAAAAAATATGCAAGTGATTGCTTTATTGGGTAAAGATGGAGGAAAAATCGCTACTTGTTTATCGCCTAATGACATTAATCTTTGTATTCCTTCTCAATCAACTGCACGAATTCAAGAAGTTCACTTATTAGTTATTCACTGTTTATGTGATTTAATTGATGAAATTTTATTTTCAACTGTTTAATGGTGAAATTAGGAATCAATATTCAGAATTATTGATATTTGGAAAAAAATCTTACACCTTATTTATATTCTTCGCACGCCAAAACCAGAACGCTTAATTTTGTCGCGTGCCGAGCGACGAAATAAAAATCTATAAAAAGCACTGTCGAATTTTGACTAGTCTTGTTGAGTATATCAACGATTAATTATTTTATAATTCTTTGCATTCTGATTTCCATATTTCAAACATCTCAACGCCTGTATTCCAAGGTTTAAATTGAGATATAATGGCACAGTTACAAACAATAATTAAATTCTAATGATAAGGAGATGGTTGTGTCTGAAAAAATTTATGACATCCTACCAGATGCCAAAGCAAAAGCCCTGATTACTGAAGAAAAATACCAGGAAATGTATGCGCGTTCTATTAGTGATCGTGAAAATTTTTGGGCAGAACAAGCTGAAACCTTTGTTACCTGGTTTAAAAAATGGGATAAGATTTATGATGGTGGATATTTAGAAGGTAAATTTCGTTGGTTTGTTAACGGCAAACTCAACGTATCTTACAACTGTTTAGACCGACATTTAGAAACTCGCGGTGATCAAGTAGCCATCATTTGGGAAGGTGATGATCCCAGTGTAGATAAAAAAATCACTTATCGCGAATTACATGCAGAAGTCTGTCGTTTTGCTAATGTACTTAAAGCAAAAGGGGTTAAAAAAGGTGATCGCGTTTGTATCTATCTTCCCATGATTCCAGAAGCCGCGGTAGCAATGTTAGCTTGTACTCGCGTGGGCGCAGTCCACTCCGTTGTATTCGGTGGATTTTCACCAGAAGCCTTAAAAGATCGTATTTTAGATTCTGAATGTTGTATGGTTATTACGTCAGACGAAGGTTTACGTGGCAGTCGCACTATTCCTCTAAAAGCAAACTCAGATAAAGCCACTGAACAATGTGCTTGCGTTAATACCGTTGTCGTTATTAAACGCACAGGGGGAGAAATTGCTTGGCAAGATGGGCGTGATGTTTGGTATCATGAAGAAATGGAAAAAGTATCTGCTGATTGTCCTGCAGAAGAAATGGATGCTGAAGACCCTTTATTCATTTTATACACTTCCGGTTCAACAGGTAAACCTAAAGGCGTACTACACACCACTGGTGGTTATTTGTTATACACCGCAATTACCCACAAATATGTTTTTGACTATCATGATGGTGATATTTACTGGTGTACGGCTGATGTAGGTTGGGTCACAGGACATTCTTATATCATTTATGGGCCATTAGCCAATGGCGCGATTACTCTTATGTTTGAAGGCGTACCGACCTATCCTGATGCCAGTCGTTTGTGGCAAGTAGTGGATAAACATCAAGTCAATATTTTCTACACTGCACCGACTGCCATTCGGGCACTGATGGGACAAGGTGATGAGTTTGTTAAGAAAACCAGCCGTCAAAGCTTACGTACCCTAGGTACTGTTGGTGAACCCATTAATCCAGAAGCTTGGGAATGGTACCATCATATTGTGGGTGATGGACGTTGCCCCATCATGGATACTTGGTGGCAAACTGAAACAGGTGGATTCCTAATTACCCCGTTACCTGGCGCAACAAAATTGAAACCAGGGTCAGCAACTAACCCTTTCTTTGGCATTGAACCTGCCATTGTCACTAATGAAGGAGACGAACAATCAGGTGCAGTGAGCGGTAATTTAACGATTAAACATCCTTGGCCTGGTCAAATGCGCACAGTGTATGGCGATCACCAACGTTTTGTCGATACCTATTTGAAATCTTATCCTGGTAGCTATTTTACGGGAGATGGTGCTCGGCGAGATGAAGATGGTTACTATTGGATCACAGGTCGTGTAGATGATGTAATTAACGTCTCTGGCCATCGTTTGGGGACTGCAGAAGTTGAAAGTGCACTCGTGTTACATGAAGCAGTGGCTGAAGCGGCTGTTGTGGGCTATCCACATGATATTAAAGGTCAGGGTATTTATGCTTATGTGACGCTAATGACAGGCATTGAAGAAACGGAAGAATTGCGTAAAGAACTAGTGCAATTGGTACGTAAAGAAATTGGTCCTATTGCTTCTCCTGATGTGATTCAATGGGCACCAGGCTTACCGAAAACTCGTTCAGGCAAAATTATGCGTCGTATTTTACGTAAAATTGCTGCCAATGAATTGGACAGTTTAGGTGATATTTCCACCTTAGCAGATCCAGGCGTTGTAGATAATTTAACTCAAAATCGGGCCAATAAATAACGTTAAAAATGTCGGCAAGAAATTGCCGACTATAAAATAGTTATAGTCACAGCCACTCAAAAATTGGTTTATGGAGCAGCAATAAGCTGAAAATTCTCGGCCAATAATGAGCGAAGTAATACCACAGGCTAGATTGAAAAACAGATCATAAGCCAACTTAAAATGATTGAAAGTCTCGTAGTAAGAACCGTAGAGCACATTAGAATTGTTGGCTGATAATTTTATGAAATCTGGAATAAAAAGTATGGATGCACTACATTTGGCTTGCGCAATAAACTATCCTACTGACTATTTTTGTACTACGGATGATAATTTATTAAAAAAAGCTAAAAATATTGAGGTGATAAAGACAAAAATAGCATCTCCTCTTGAACTACTAATTGAGGTATTCAAATGAATTTGAATGTTCATCCCATTTTTGAGGTAAATAAAAAAGCCACTCACATTTTGTTCCAACAAATGGGTGTAGTTGACACCTTCCGATTTTTTAATCAATTTACACTTGGTAATGGTGACTATACTAAAGAACGGCAGCAATGGTTGGGTGAGTTAACATTAAAGGATATTATTTCTGATATCAAATCACGAAGAACAGGATCGTAGGGAAGGATAGGAATAGCGTACGCACTATTTTGGAATACCAATAAAATGTGTTGTATACCGGACAACATGCAAGAGTATTTTTCATATGACAAGAAAGTGGCGAGTTACAGTACAATAAATATGTGCCTGGCTGACCTATTATGTGGTCTACCAGGCTTGGCTGGCCTCGTTTACGGGGTGGTATTTGAGGGAAAAATTCGTGGATAGGCATCCCAAAAATCACTGAAGGTTACAGTGCATTGTCGATAAACAGGAGGCAAGGAATCCCATAATCCTTTGTCCCTTTCTTCACTGCGCTTTCCAACGAAGGCACCCACAATCTCCTAAGTGTCACGGTCAATCGCTAGCCATATCCATTGTTTATTACCCTTGTTACCACACCACATTTCATCACACTCTATTGTCAAACGACCTTTAGCCTTCGCTAATACACGACGAGGAACCTGTTGATATTTAGCGTTAATATAATCTTGCAACCAACTTGAAGATACCTGAGCGATTCTAGCAAGCCCTCTTAACAATATTCGTTCAACAATGTTCTGTCTGACGCTGTCTTCAGGCAGGTCGGCAGAAGATGTGGCTGAGGCACTGCTATTGGACCCAGATACGGTACGTAATTACTTTGGCCAATATCAAACGGGGGTATTGAACAGTTGTTACGCTTTCAAGCAGGCGGCAGTCAAGCACGTTTATCGGCGGGTGAGCAACAACAGTTAAAAGCCCATTTGGATGACAACTTGTGCCTGAGTACGCAGGTGGTGATTGCCTACGTTGAAGAGCCATGGAATATTCACTACAGTGAGCAAGGAATGAATCACCTATTGCATCGTTTAGGTTATGTATACAAAAAGCCTAACCCGACCTACCTGGCTCTAACTCTTTCATTTTTGATTTCAGTCTATTTTTGAAACTCATAGGGTAACCCCTTTTGTAAGGTATCAATTTTGTTGAGCAAAGCTTCAGTCATTTCTCTTAGTTCTTCCAGTGATTTGTCGTCTAAGGTTTTTTCACAATGTTCTCCAGTGATAACGTACTGTACATCCATCCCAACTTCAGCAGCTTTAGACAGATAAACCAAATCCGGTGCTCTTAAATCATTTTCGTAGTTACTTTGTGTCGTTTTTGTAACGTCACATATTTCAGCTAATTTGACTTGACTCATATTTAGTCTCTCTCTTTCTGATTTTAAACGAATGCCATAGTTCAACATTTTTAAACTCATTGCCCATATTTGCTAACTAAAGCTTCTATGATGTCATTAATCACTGATTGGTATTGTGGAGGCAATTTTTCCAGGTTTTTATTCAATTCAGCTAAGTCAACAGGGTTGGCTTTTAACTTCTCAATATCATCTACACCAAAGATAAGCCACGATGCTTCTACACCTAAAACATCCGCTAATTTAGTTGCATTGTCTATCGTTATCGTTCCTCCATTAAGCCACTTATTAACAGCATTTTTAGATACCCCTATTTTTGCTGCAAGTTGTGTTTGATTGAAGCCTAATTCTTTCATTTTAGATTCAAGTCGAATTGCAAACCTCATGTAAACTCCAAGTCGATTGTAAATTAATAGTTGACGCATATCAACTAATTAACCTGGCAGTTTAATCAAGCCAAAGTAGGGTGCGTCTCACGCACCTTTATTTTGTTTTGTGTATTGCACCAATTTTGGTGCGTAAGACGCATCC
>JADGDF010000329.1 GCA_016745055.1 Thiotrichaceae bacterium
TCTTATTGATTTATATGATGAAATAATTGGAGTATGTGCCGGACTATGGAACTTTTATCTAGCTAATTGATTGATTTTTAACGGGATACAACTCTAGTAAACTCAAATATTATTTCCACATGTTAGAAACATTGATTTATTCATTTTGAAAAACGAAATGACTACCTGCAGCCCTTTAACAAAAAATATATTGATTCTGTAGAGGAAATCATAGTGCAATTACAAAAAAACATACAAACATTTACTACAACCTTTTGCTTTTTGCCTACTATATGGAAAAAGCTACTTTATTATGGCTAACTCTTTTAATCCTATTAAGTTTTCTATTTACTATACCAGTTCAGGCAAGTGTGAAATTAACACTTTCGCCAACAAGTAAAACTATTGAAGCGAAAAATACAAGTTCGCAACCTTATGAACGTATCAAATGGTGTGCGACTGGTGCTAAACTTTATCAATTTAGCGGTTCAACAGGCAGGCAAAAATGGATGTGGGCAGTATTTGATAATGATAATGCAAATCCATCCTGTGGGTACAATGTATAATTATTAATAAGATTTAGGAGAAAATGGGATGGACAGAAAAGATTTGTTCAAGGGAGTCCATTAAGGAAGGAAAATTAGAGCGAATTCGTCTAACTTCAGCTTTAAGGACAGCCGGTGTATAATAGGATTAAGCTGTTGGGTTAAAGAATTCAGTCTTCATAGTTCCTTGGTAAATCATAGGAGCAATGACCTTATTGGCTCAACTATTCCATTTATCTTTTTCTCTCGTTTACCACGGATACGCTCTAATATAGGCTTGCCTGACTTGGCCCAATCGAACTCTTGAGTCATTTGTTAATTAATACCCTACTCATCTAAGTACACTCTCTTTGAGGGAGATAAGGTTGAAAGTTTTTCTAAGTCACTTTGCGTCTTTTCTGAGTCTTGCTTCTTTATATGTGAAACTTTTTTTATGTTTTGTCCCCATTTTGTTCAAAGCATACCAAATACTTGAAGGGACGACACCAAACTTCTGGGCTCGTTCAGCTAAATATAAATCCGGTTGTTCTACTATGTAATTTGACGGAATCTCGCATTTTTAGGTAAACGAGTTTTAGAGAATTTCATCCCCGGTTTGTGTCACGAAAACGTGTCATGGCTAGCTTCTACGTCATTTTTTAACCCTTCCCAGTCAAGTTTCTAGGGGTTCACTTCTTTGGATACCTGCGAGGTTAGTTTTCCTATACACTTTTATCCAATTTCTTACTGTTTCATAAGGTACTTGAAATATTTCACTCACTTCCCCTCTGCTCTTTCCTTGCTCTAGGCGCTGTTGACATTTGAAGGATTAAGTTAGATAACTCTAATTTTGTCAAGGAGTTATCTAAATGAGCAATACGAATCTATCAGAACAGAACTGGGATAAGATATTTGCATTCCTGAAGGAGTCAAAAGGTATCTACGT
>JADGDF010000330.1 GCA_016745055.1 Thiotrichaceae bacterium
ACTTTCTCATAGTATCGCTGTGTTTGCCAATATTCAACATGGGATTGAACCTTTAACGTTAGAAAAAACTGTTTTAGCTTAAAAGTCGAGTATCGCGTTTATTATATTTGAAATATAGATGTTTTGAAATGAATACTAAACAAATATTTATTGCGGGAAGTAGTAGAAGTGGCGCTAGTATGATGGGACATATTTTAAATAGACATCCCCACATATTTACGTTTGGAGAATTACATTTTTTTGGCCAACTTTGGACTAAGAAAAATGATGGGGTAGCATTAACAAAGAAAGAAACAATACATTTGCTTTCAAAACTACTTTGCATAAAAAAAAGAAGTATTTTTGCTCAAGGCCATCATGCTGATTTTGTAAACCAAGCAAACCAAATATTGGACGATTATCTTAATTTATCTTCAGCAGAAGTATTTGCTGTTTTTTTAAGGAATATGGCAGTAAAAAATGGCGGCCAGATTGCTTGCGAACAAACGCCAAGAAATGTTTTTTACTTAACAGAAATTTTACAACTTTATCCTAATGCCAAAATAATCAATATGATTCGTGACCCAAGAGATGTGTTACTTTCACAAAAGAATAAATGGAGAAGAAGATTTCTAACGGCAGGAAATATACCAATACGGGAAACAATTCGTACCTATATTAATTACCATCCTATAACAATTTCAAAGTTCTGGAGTTCTTCTGTACAACATGCTACTCGTGTAAAATCTGAAAGATTAATAACTGTCTATTTTGAAAAAGTATTAAGCAATCCAGAAAATGAGGTCAGAAAATTATGTGATTTCTTAAATATAACTTACGATGATGACATGTTACTTGTTCCAAATGCAGGTTCATCAGCTCAACACGATTTAGCAAAACCTCCTGGAATTGATAAAAGCAAAATGCAAAAATGGAAGTTAGGTGGGTTGAATCAAGGAGAAATTTTTTTATGCCAAAAGGTTGCGAGTAAAATGATGGGTATACATGGATATAAAAAACAGGAATTTAAATTTCCTCCTTTAAGTATACTTTTATATATTTTAATGTTTCCCTTTAAATTAGGATTGGCATTTTTCTTAAATAGACTTATTGCGAAATAAGGTATTGAAAAAATGGGGAGAAAAGTTAAACTAGTGGTTATAGGAACTAAACAAGTCCATAAGAAAGCAATATGAATTACGAAAAACTGAAAGTTTTATCAAATGAAAGGTTTAAACGCTATTTAGGAGTAAGTAAAGAACTATTTGAAGAGATGGTGAACGTGTAGAGCTCGAACCAAATTGGGTAACACACCTAAGCTAAGTTATGAAGAGCAACTATGTATGACGCTCACGTATTTTAGAGAATACAAGAGTTGTATCCCGTTAAAAATCAATCAATTAGCTAGATAAAAGTTCCATAGTCCGGCACATACTCCAATTATTTCATCATATAAATCAATAAGATGA
>JADGDF010000047.1 GCA_016745055.1 Thiotrichaceae bacterium
GCCTTGGCTTTGACCGCTATGGTTTTTGTCGAGGGGGCTGTTTCATTCAACATAATATAGTCGCTTTTCCTCACTTTTTTACTTGGATTGCGTAAGTCCCACTAAGTATAAATAGATTATAGTATTTATATTTAGAACGTTTGCAACCCAAATTTAAGAAGTATGCTTAAGCAGATGATAAGCAAGCAAAAGCACATACCCGCCCAAATTTCTATAACGCGCTCAAAGGCACAATGAATGAGACGGGCTTAACCAATAACTACAAATAGTCTTTACTATCTGCTTAATATCATTGGACGAGTTAAATTATAGGTACAAATAAATAATAGAATCAGGCAGATAAGAAAAGAGTTTGGTATGACTCAACAAGGTTTTGCTGATTTATTAAGTGTTAGTAGGAGTTACCTGAATAATATAGAATCTGGTAAACCTCCATCATTTAACTTTATTATGACCTTAATAAGGTTAACTAGCTATAATGCTGACTGGATTTTGACAGGAAAAATTCAAAAAATGATTCCCAAAGAATCAACAATAGAATGGCTAACTGAATGGTTAGAAAATACAGACGAAAAGAATCGAATTTGGCTGGAAATACATATGAAGCGGTGCTTTCCCGAGTTTGAACAATGGGAAAAACTCAAACACCAAAAAATGCGCGATTAGAACTAATTTCATAGTAGAAGGTTTAGCAGTCGGTTTATCCTTTCCTATTTTTTTCTACCTCAGCTATTTCCGTTTACACATGTATCCCTTCCATCTCATAAAATCTTTCTTTACCTGCACACTGACTAAAAATCCCTATATCTCAGATGGTATTATTTGGCTGCCAATTTGGGGAGCGACACGTCGTTTAACCGACGCGGCTCAACAAGACCCCAATACAGGATTTCAATTTCTCTGGTTTTTACAAGAATACCGCCCTTTGCAAACAACACTGGCTATGTATATTGCCCACGCAGCCACTGCAGGATGCTGGCAACAAGACCCTTTAAACGATGAAATGCTCACACCCTCTCCACTGATTGAAGAAGCTAAAAAACTGCATCCCTCTCAATCATGGCTACAAGCCCTTGAAAATCTCAAAAACCAACTAATCGCTTATGGACAAATCTCCGAAATCACCCAACGCCAACAACAATTTGCTGATTTTGTGCAACAACTTAAACACTTTCAACAACTGACCTTAGATAAGCCTTATCGTTGGCATCGATACTACTTGCCCGCCATTAATCACTGGCTGCAAGAAGCAGAAAAAAAACAAGAAAAGTTAGCTAAGGAAGCGGAAACCACCCAGCCCATTACACGTAATGTATATCTAACAGGTACTGCATTAGGCCCAGTGCACGACGAAGCCATATTTTTCGGGAGAGAAACCTTAAAAAGCGACTTTAGCCGACAAGTGTTAAGCGCCCGTGAAATGCCCATGTTTCTGATTTATGGACACCGTCGCGTTGGTAAAACTAGTTTACTTAGATTTTTACCCAGCCTGTTAGGTAGCCGCTTTAAATTGGTGTATCAAGATAGTGAACGTATAGAAACCCTACAAGTCTGATTAAAAGATTTACGAGAGCAAATTAATAAAGCATTCAAACAACCCAAAATAGACTGGCAAGTGCCTGATAACTGGTTAGTCGCCTGGCGAGAATTTCAAGAATATTTAGAGCAACTCAGTCAGACGCAACAACAAAAAATTATTCTTGCTTTTGATGAATGTGAAGCCTTACACACTAAAATTTTCAAAAAAAAACCTGAAGAAGCAGATAACTTACTCGGCGCCATGCGTAGTTTTTCCCAACATCAAAACAAAGTGGTGTTTTTATTTGTTGGTGCGACCCAATTTGTTGACCTCAAAAAACCTAACTGGGACCGTTATTTTATTCACGCGATTCCTTTTTCTGTTGATTACCTCAGCGTGGAAGACACCAAAAAACTGATTACAGAACCAGTAGATTTAAATTATCCTCCGGACGTGGTAGATAAAATTGTTCAACAAACCCAAGGCCATCCGGCACTGACCCAAATGTGTTGTTATTATTTGGTTTACATTGCTAACACCGAGGGCAGAAAAGATATGACCATGGCCGATTTGGACAATGTGCTTAAAAACCAGATAATTCAACGGAAAAATACAGTTTTGTGTGTATCACCATTACCGTGAAGTCGTCAATCAAATGTTAACCCAACAACCCATTGATGATAAAAAAGGTTTAATGATCTTGGAAAAGTATCAATACATAGCACAAAATGAGCAGGGAAACTGACAACTTCGTGTACCACTTTTAACCCAGTGGTTATAACGCTATCGGGAAATGACAGATTAAATAGGATAAGAAAGACCTGGCAGGTTTTGAAAACTTGCCAGGTCTTGTTCGAGAATGGTAATGAGGGGTTAAATCGCTTTGATTTTCTCAACCTGTATTTCTAATTGTTGCAAGGAAATTTGCATTTCTGCCACCCGTTGTTTTTCCTTTTCAACCACTTCAGGTTTGGCTTTTGATACAAACTTGGGATTATCCAGTTTTGTCGTCGATTTTGTTAATTCCTTGCGTAATTTGGAGATTTCTTTATCCAAACGTTGTAATTCTGCTTCTTTATCAATTAAACCCGCTAAAGGAATCAATATTCGCATTTCTCCAACCAAGGCAATAGCAGATTCAGGCGGTGTTTCTTCAGCGTTTAACCAAGTAACGGTTTCCAAACGCGCTAAAGAAATTAAACTATTTTGATGCATAGTCAATTTTTGTTGATCAGCCTCATCACCATTGTGTAATAACACGGGCAGTAATTTGCTAGGCGCGATGTCCATTTCAGCGCGAATACGCCGCACACCCAAAATAAATTGTTTCACCCAATGAATGTCAGCTATGGCTTTTTCATCAATTTTATCTTCCTGAGGCTGTGGATAAGGTTGCAGCATGATGGTTTCACCTTGCTTACCTGCCGGGATCGCTACTTTTTGCCACAGTTCTTCCGTAATAAAGGGCGTAATGGGATGCAACAAACGTAGTAGCGTTTCCAACACGCGGACTAAGGTTCGACGGGTACCTCTCTGCTGAGTTTCAGTAGAATCATCGGATTGCAATACTGGTTTGGAAAATTCCAGATACCAGTCACAGTATTCATTCCAGGTAAATTCATACATGGCTTGCGCAGCGAGGTCAAAACGGTAGTTTTTCAAATGTTGGTGCACTTCTTGTTCAACTTGTTGCAACAAGGAAATAATCCAACGATCTGCCAGCGATAATTCCACAGTGTCCGAAGTTAACCCCGTATCTTGACCTTCTATGCTCATTAATACATAACGAGTGGCGTTCCACAATTTATTACAAAAATTGCGATAGCCTTCAATACGCCCCAAATCAAAGCGAACATCCCGTCCGGTTGACGCTAACGCGGCAAAGGTAAAACGTAGTGCATCGGTACCAAAAGCCGGAATGCCGTTGGGATAGTTTTTTCGGGTGCTTTTCTCAATTTTAGGCGCCATTTCGGGCTGCATTAAACCTGTGGTGCGTTTTTTCAGCAACGTATCTAAATCCACACCGTCAATTAAATCCAACGGGTCTAACACGTTGCCTTTAGATTTTGACATTTTTTGGCCTTCAGAATCTCGAATCAAGCCGTGAATATAGACTTGCTTGAAAGGTACGTCGCCAATAAACTTGAGGCCCATCATAATCATTCTAGCTACCCAGAAGAAAATAATGTCAAAACCTGTCACCAACACGCTGGTGGGATAAAAAGCATTCAATCGTTTGGTATCATCCGGCCAGCCTAAAGTTGAAAATGGCCATAACGCTGAGGAAAACCAGGTATCTAGAACATCATTGTCCTGCGTTAATTTCACAGATTCGTTCAAGGCATATTTTTTATGAATATGTTCAAGCGAATAACCTACATATTCCTTGCCATTTTCATCATACCAGGCAGGAATACGGTGTCCCCACCAAATTTGACGGCTAATGCACCAATCTTCAATTTTGTTCATCCACTCAAAGTAGGTTTTACTCCAATTTTCAGGAATAAATTGAATACGACCTTCTTCAACAGCTTGAATGGCAGGCTTAGCTAAAGGTTCCACCTTGACATACCATTGGTCAGTTAAAAAAGGTTCAATAATAGAATGACTGCGATCTCCGCGTGGTATCGTGAGTTTATGCGGTTTGACTTCCACCAATAAACCAGCAGCTTCCATATCGGCGACAACTTGCTTGCGGGCTTCAAAACGATCCAATTCGCGATACGCCCGAGGGGCATGATTATTAATTTTGGCATCTTGAGTGAAAATATTAATCATTGGCAAATCATGCCGCTGACCCACTTGGTAGTCATTAAAATCATGCGCTGGGGTAATCTTGACACAACCTGAACCAAAGCTTGGATCAACGTATTCATCCGCAATGACAGGAATTTTACGGTCGGTTAAAGGTAGTTGAATTTTTTTGCCAATGAATTGTTGATAACGCTCATCTTCAGGATGCACAGCTACAGCAGTATCGCCCAACATCGTTTCAGGACGGGTGGTTGCAACCACTAAATAACCACTGCCATCAACCAAAGGATAACGTAAATGCCACATAAACCCATTTTCTTCTTCAGAAATCACTTCTAAATCAGACACCGCAGTATGTAACACAGGGTCCCAATTAACTAAACGTTTACCTCGATAAATCAAACCTTCATCATACAAGCGTACAAACACTTCGCGTACGGCATGAGACAAACCTTCGTCCATAGTAAAACGTTCATGTTCCCAGTCCAACGAAGCACCCATGCGACGCAATTGTTTGGTAATATGCCCGCCTGACTGCTGTTTCCATTCCCATACTTTTTCAATAAATTGATCGCGACCTAAATCATGACGGGTTAATCCTTTTTTCCCTAACTGCCTTTCAACGACCATTTGGGTCGCAATACCCGCATGGTCAGTGCCCGCTTGCCACAATGTATTATAGCCTTGCATACGGTGGTAGCGGGCTAATATATCCATAATGGTATCTTGAAATGCATGTCCCATATGCAAAGTGCCGGTGACATTGGGCGGCGGAATCATAATACAGTAGGTATCGTTTTGATTTTGCGGCGTAAAATATCCTTTCTGTTCCCAAGTATTATACCAATTTTGTTCTATTTGCTGAGGGTTATAAGTTTTTTCCATAATCAATTCTGTCGGTTGCAAACAAGATAACTTATTATAACGAATTCCATACTTAGAAGGGAAAAGAGTATGTTTTAATAACTGAAATTACTTGAGCGTTATTTAATTTTCGGTATGTTGACAAAGTACTTATTGCATTGCCAAACTTCTGCAACATAAAATTTCGTGGATGAACATGCTCAAGTTTGAATACGATTTAAAAATCACTTAAATTTTTAATGATTAAAACTTAATCTCTTGTTTGATAGCTAGAAAATCGTTAAACTTGAGCACTTTTTATAGAGTTACCACCTATGTCTGAGATTATTCGAGAAGCAGCTAAACGTCGTACTTTTGCCATTATTTCCCACCCTGATGCAGGGAAAACAACACTGACTGAAAAGTTGCTTTTATTTGGGGGCGCAATTCAGCTAGCAGGTACAGTTAAGGGGAGAAAATCTGCGCGACATGCAACCTCTGACTGGATGGAACTAGAGAAACAACGCGGTATTTCTGTGACTTCTTCCGTTATGCAATTTCCTTACAAAGAAGTTATTATTAACTTATTGGATACACCAGGCCACGAGGATTTTTCAGAAGATACTTATCGTACATTGACGGCGGTTGATACAGCACTGATGGTCATTGACTCTGCCAAAGGGGTAGAAGAGCGCACAATTAAATTATTAGAAGTCTGTCGCTTGCGTAACACACCGATTTTAACTTTTATTAATAAACTTGATCGCGATGGCAGAGAACCGATTGATTTATTAGATGAAATTGAAAATGTATTAAACATTCAATGTGCGCCGATTACTTGGCCAATAGGGATGGGAAAATATTTTAAAGGTGTTTATCATTTTTTAGAAAAAAGCATTACTTTATTTGAACCTAGTAAAAATCATATTGCCAGTGAAGGTAAAACTTATCACGACCTTAACGATCCTGAGCTGCTAGCAAATTTAGGTGAGTCAGTATTAAATAATTTGTATGATGAAATCGAATTGGTCGCAGGCGCAAGCCATAAATTTGAATTGGATGCTTTTTTAGCGGGCGAATTGACACCCGTATATTTTGGTTCTGCGATTAATAATTTTGGTGTACAAGCCTTATTAGATAGTTTTATGGGGTATGCTCCGCCACCACAAATGCGTGAAACTACAACACGAAAAGTTGAAGCTACTGAGGATAATTTCAGTGGGTTTGTATTTAAAATTCAGGCTAATATGGACCCCGCACATAGAGATCGCATTGCATTTATGCGGATATGTTCTGGTAAATATATTAAAAGCATGAAAATGCGTCATGTACGCCTTAATCGGGATGTACAAATTGCCAATGCGCTGACATTTATGGCAGGTGAACGTGAAGCGGCTGAAGAAGCCTATTCTGGGGATATTATTGGTTTACACAATCATGGCACCATTCAAATTGGAGATACTTTTACTCAAGGGGAAGAATTAAAATTTACAGGCGTTCCCAATTTTGCTCCAGAGCTATTTCGACGAGCAAGATTACGTGATCCTTTGCGGCTAAAAGCTTTATTAAAAGGTTTATTACAACTCAGCGAAGAAGGTGCTACCCAAGTTTTTCGCCCATTAGCGAATAATGACTTAATTTTGGGAGCAGTGGGTATGTTGCAATTTGACGTGGTCAGTTGGCGTTTAAAAAATGAATATAGCGTAGAATGCAGCTTTGAGCCTGTCCAAGTTACAACGGCGAGATGGGTGTATTGTAACAATGACAAAAAATTAGAGGAATTTAAAAATAAAGCTTTTAATAATCTGGCCTTAGATAATGCTGATCATTTAACCTATATTGCCCCAACAAGAGTTAACTTATCTTTAACTGAAGAAAGATGGCCTGACGTTCAGTTTTTAGCCACTCGAGAACTTTGATTTATCTTTATTAATATTATTAATTTACACTAACCTAGTACTTTATCAAGGTAGAGTTGACAGGTACGGTAGGATGCGTCCTACGCACCGAAAAATGCCTGGTGCGTGAGACGCACCCTACAAATATCTTAGCAGCGTACTAGTTTAGCTAGTATTAAAATCTGCTTTACAGGGTAAACCATTCCTATAAAGGGCTGAAATTTGATTTATCTTGAGTATACTGTAGTAATGGACCAATGATAGACAATAAATTATTGCAATCCGCAGCTAAACACCATAAGATTTAGATGTTTGGGGTAAAATTTAAGGAATCATCGCTTACCGCCACGGAGAAATAAGTAATGATGCAGGATGATATTATTCGGCTTATTGTCATTGAAGAATCAGCAAATGACGCAGAAGTGATTTTAAACAGCTTACGTAAAGCACGTTTTCCCATTCGTCCTAAACATGTTGAAGATGAGGAAGATTTACAAGATGCATTGACAGAACATGAATGGGATTTACTCATTTCTGTGCCCCAAGTTGGTGAATTTACAGTCGCCGAAGCTTGCGACATTATCAATAATTCTAGGCAAGATATTCCTATTATTGGCTTAGTCGAACAAATAAACGACAAACTAATGGGAGAATTATTCCAAGCAGGTGTAACGCGGGTTATTCCTAGCAAAAATGATACTTGTTTGCGTGAAGCTGTGAGTCGAGAACTAGAAAATCTAGCCGAACGACGTAAGCGAAAACATCTGGAGCAGCTGTATAAAGAAACTCAGCGCCACAATAAAATGTTGTTGGAAACTTCGCGTGATGCAATTGCTTATGTGCATGATGGCATGCATATTTATGCTAATCCAAGCTATTGCGAAATGTTTGGTTACCGTAATATGGATGAACTGGAAGGTTTACCCATTATGGATTTGGTTGCTTTGGATGACCAAGCTAAATTTAAAGAATTCATGCGCGAATTCATGACTGATGAAAAAGAAGAAGAAAAACAAATTGATTTGGATGGCTTAAAATCTAATAACAAACGCTTTAAGCTTAAAATGGAGTTTAGCCAGGCCATTTATGACAGTGAACGTTGTGTGCAAGTTATTATTCGTGACCAGTCTCAAAACCAAGAATTAGAACAAAAACTTAAAGAAGCCAGCCGTCGTGACCAGTTAACAGGTTTATTCAATCGCCAATATTTCCTAACGCTACTTGAAAAAGCTTTAGCAAAAGCGATGGAAACAAATACCCGCAGTGTCCTACTTTATATTGCCTTAGATAATTTTATTAGTTTACGCGATACTTTGGGTATTGGCGGCAGCGATCCTGTCATTAAAAATATTGGTAAAGTGTTACAAAAAAATGTGGACAGTGGTTATTTAGCTCGTTTTGGAGATAATGTGTTCACATTGTTAATTATGGATAAAGACGTGAAGTTTGCCAGTGAACTTGCAACTAAATTATGCAAAACTGTTGAAGATTCAGTGACGGATGTCGGAAATCAATCCATTATTACCACTTGCAGTATTGGCATTGCCATATTGCTTGCCGCGTCAGGTAGTCCTCAAGATGTATTAAGTGATGCACACACCGCCTGCAAAGTGGCCCAAAAATCTGGTGGCAGCACCCACGAAGTGTACAAAGCTGTTGTTAAAGGAGGGGAGCAAGGCGGCATGAAGATAGCCGACATTGCCAAGATGATTGAGACGGCAAAAGAAGAAAATCGTTTATCTTTACGTTTCCAACCCATTGTCAGCTTACATGGTGATACACAAGCCATTTATGAGGTCCTTTTACGCATGGTAGATGCTGAGGGACAAGCAGTACCAACAGGTAAATTATTTACAGCTGCCGAACAAGCAGGTCTAAGTACCGCTTTAGATAAATGGGTTTTAGAGGAAGCGGCTAAATTATTACAAGAACAAAAAAAGCAAGGTCAGGAAACTCATTTCTTCCTCAAGTTGTCTGACCAAGCAGTTAAAGATGAAACGATTCCTTTATTCATTAGAAAATTATTGAAAACAATGCAGTTACCAGGTGACAGTTTCATTATTGAAATCAGTGAATCAATGGCAATTAGCCAAATTAAACTGGCAAAAGCATTTATTACTACGTTGAAGAATTTCAACTGTAAATCTGCTTTAGAACATTTTGGAACAGGCTTGAATTCCGCCACCACGCTTAAACACGTCCCTATTGACTTTGTCAAAGTGGACTCTTCCTTTAGCAAAGATTTATCCTCCAACGAGGAAAGTCAACAGACAGTAAAAGACATTGTCAAACTTGCACATGAACTCAATATTTCTGTAATTGCAGAAGCTGTAGAGGATGCCAACAGCTTAACTGTATTATGGCAATGTGAAGTTGATTTTGCCCAAGGACATTATATTCAGGAACCTTTGGAAGACTTAGCCTACGATTTTTCTGATGAAGAATAATTTAAAACATTGATATTTATCCCCCCTTATTGCAAGGTGTAGATAGGTAAAATCAACGTCAAACAGTGGGCAACCAGCTGAAATTTAGGCGTTTGGAGAAACAAAATATACATCAACCATTGATAACAGAAGTATGTTCAAACATTTTGGTCAATAAATTAATTGCATGAATTATGTGGCAATTTACCTTTTAAAACTTTCTACCCCTTTGTTTATGCTATACTTCACAAAAAATTCAGTTGAAATGTGAAAGTTCAGGATTTATACAATGCGTATACTTTATATTAATTGGGCACCTCTATGGATGGGCGCTGAAGTTGGTGGCGGTGTTAACGTTTATCAACAGGCAATGGCGATTGCCATGGCTGAAAAGGGACATGAAGTTTATTCTTTGTCCTCAGGTTACGCCTATAATCTGGCCGGAGGTGTTTATTTAAAACGTGCGCCTGATTATCGCGACACAATTAATTATGAAGTAGTTAACACGCCTAATATTGCCCCTGGTTTCTTTAATTATGCCTTTCCAAATTTGGATGTAGAAGAAATGGAAGTTGAAGCTGTTTTTACCCGATTTTTACAAGAAATTCAGCCTGATGTTGTCCATTTTAATAATATTGAAGGTTTTTCCGCAAAATGCCTACCGATTGCCAAATCATTAGCGCAAAAGGTATTGTTTTCTCTACATAATTATCACCCTGTTTGTAACCAAGTTTATTTACTTTATCAAGATAAAGAAATTTGCACTGACTTTCAAAATGGCAGCCGTTGTCTTGGCTGTATTGCACCCCCTCCCAAGCAAAGTGAAGTACGCAAAAGAAAATTTTCCTACCACTTTCACCTATTTCCAGAAGGTCATATTTTATGGGCACCAATACTTTTTTTAGCTAAAATGCTTAAAACTTTAAAGTTAAGCTTAAAATTTATTAAGTCCATTTTTGCAAGCAGGCGTGAAAAAAAACTGTCACACAAACAAGCAATTGCTGATTTACCCATTTCTGACACTACACAAATGCCACTTTCAGCAGAAGAAAAACAGCATCAAGGTTTACCTTATCAACAACGACGTATAAGTATGATTGAAGCGATCAATCAAGCAGATTGTGTACTTGCTGTGTCTGATTGGGTTAAAAAAGTGTATGTGGATATGGGTATTGACGTTGCAAAAATCACCACTTGCCATATTGGGAGTAAAATCGCCAGTATTGGGCTCGAGTATAAATATATTCCACAAACAAAATCTCCTGATGAACCACTGAATATTATATTTTTAGGTATTTGTTCGTTACCCAAAGGTCTACCTTTTTTGCTCCAAACTTTACTGGAAATGGATAACCAAGTTTTAGGAAAAATGAAACTTTATATTTATGCCCGAGGTATTCATGAACTCAATGGTTTACTAGAACCTTTATCGCGTCGTGTAGCATTGTTACTCACTCAAGATGGTTACCGTTACAAAGATATTCCCCAAATTTTGAAAAAAATGGATGTCGGTATCGTACCACCAATTTGGTGGGATAATGCCCCTCAGGTGGTATTTGAAATGCTAGCTTTAAATGTACCCGTGATTGGGGCTAATATTGGTGGTATTCCTGATTTTGTCAGACATGGTGAGAATGGTTTATTGTTTGAGCCTGGCGATAGTCACGATCTTACGACCCAACTAACAACAATTATTACGCGCCCTACATTGGTTGAAAAGTTAAAACAAGGCATTACACCAATGAAAACCATTGCTGAACACGCTGAAGAGTTGGATAAGTTTTATCAACCTTCTTAAGCTTAGTGTTTTTTGTATCCTAGGAATGAGAATTTAATAAAACCCAAAAAATGTCTGGCAAGCTTTCAAAACCTGCCAGGTCTGATTAAAAAGTTGTATAAGTTATTAAGTCTTCATTTTTTAGTATGATACTTTTTATTTCACTCTCACTCTCAAAGAAAAATATAATTTAATTGAATTTGTTTCCAGCACCCCCTGACTCATTTAGCAAGAGGCATAGCGTATGGCAGATTATCAAGTTGCAGTGATTGGTGCAGGCCCCGCAGGTTACGTAGCTGCGATTCGATGTGCTCAACTCGGTATGCAGGTTGTTTGCATAGACAAGCATGTGGATGACAAAGGCAAATCGGCTTTAGGTGGTACCTGTCTGAATGTGGGTTGCATACCATCCAAAGCGTTATTAGATTCTTCTCATCACTATGCCTTTTTACGGCAACATGCTAAAGAACATGGGATTCAAGCTGAAAATGTTCGTATTGATATTTCTACGATGCAGGCGCGTAAAACAAAAATAGTTCAGATGCTAACGCGCGGTATTGCTAGTTTATTCAAGAAAAATAATATTACTCATATCACAGGGCAAGCTTTACTGCGCTCTGACAAGCAGATTGACATTACTCAAAATGATGGTCATTTGCAAACATTAACTGCAGAAACGATTATTATTGCCACGGGTTCTTCGCCCACTGAGTTACCTTTTGCCAAATTTCACTCTGATAAAGTTGTAGATTCTAGTGGTGGATTAGCGTTTGAAAATGTACCTGAAAGAATTGGCATTCTAGGTGCAGGTGCCATTGGCTTGGAATTAGGCAGTATTTGGTCACGTTTGGGCAGCAAAGTTGATATTTTAGAGCTTTCCTCCGAATTTTTACCTACCGCGGATCGTAAAATTGCAGATTTAGCTTTGAAAACATTAAAAAAACAAGGTATTAATATTGGGTTAAATCGAAAAGTCACTTCGGTGCTATTGCAAGGTGAGGAAATCACCGTTGCGTTTGAATCTCAAGAAAACGGAGGACGTATCGAATTTTATCAACCAGATAAACTAATTGTGGCTGTTGGTCGACGTCCAAACACTCGGAATTTAGGGTTAGAAGCATTAGGCATTCAATTGGATACGCATGGATTTATTCAAGTCGGTGAAGATAAGCAAACACAGATTGCAGGCATTTACGCCATCGGTGACGTAATTGGTGGCCCAATGTTAGCTCATAAGGGTTCAGAAGAAGGGATTATGGTGGCTGAACGATTGGTGGGACAACACACAACAGTAAATTACGCAACCGTGCCCTGGGTGATTTACACAACGCCTGAAATTGCATGGGTGGGCAGTACAGAAGCCCAATTGCAAACGCGAGGTATTAATTACAAAATTGGAGAGTTTCCTTTAATTGCCAGTGGACGTGCTCGAGCATTGGGAGAAACGACTGGATTAATTAGAATGTTAGCGGATGCTCAAACTGATCGTATTTTAGGGGTACACATTTTTGCGCCACAAGCCTCTGAGTTAATCAGCGAAGCCGTGTTAGCCATGACATTTGAAGCTAGTAGTGAAGATTTGGCTTGTACCATTCACGCGCATCCAACTTTATCCGAAAGCTTACATGAAGCCGCTTTTGCAATAGATAACAGGGGCATTCATATTTAGTAATTTCTTGAAAAAATAAAAAGGTGTGTAAGTTTAAGACCTTTGCATAAAACAGCCATATTTGCTCAAAACAAGTTGTAGTAGGGGATAAGATAGGTTTCACCTAATTTGCTTCATCCATTCGTGCAAAGGTTTCAATTAAGATAAAAATTTCGTTACAATTTATTTACTTTCACCAGGTCCAGGTTTCACTGATTTTCCAAAAAGCAACATATTTGGACGTTGCCTCAATTCATAAGTTAAAACTCGTAAGGAGTCCGCTAAATCACCTAATTCTAAAGTTAAATTGCTGATACGTGGTAACGCATCTCCTGTAAAATAGCGAATGTCACTGCTGATAGTTGTAATTTCTTTACTGACCTTATTTGCAGCCGTTGCGGCTGTTTCTGTTATTTTTTGGATGTTTTCCTGATTTTCCATGAGTACATTGATGGATTCATCCGCATTTTGATGAATGACTTCAGCTGTTTTCACTAAAGTACCCGCCATCTTTTCAACTGAAACCATACTCTTATTCAAACGCTCGACAAGCGGCAACAAGGCTTCTGTCATGCTTGCAATATTATCGAGTGTTTTAGCGGTATCCTGTAATCCGGACTCCATAAAACGAGCATTTTTAGAAAATGTGCCAGTGATTGTTTCAATATGCCGCAAGGTATTACTCAATAGTAACGCATTTTCATGTAATAACGTATAATAATTATTGGCTTTGCCAGTAAAGTCTTCCAGGTAATTCGTTTTAACTTGTCCTGCAATGTCTTTTATTTCTAAACTGACTTTATTACCCGTGCTTGAAACAACTTGTTCTATTTCGTTAGTCAATGAATAAATGGAGTAAAATATTAAAGCAAACATAGCCACCATGCTCATTGTCGCAATATAAATAATCTGTCGTGTACGTTTTTCCGTTTTTAGGGTAATCACTTCCCTTTTTTGCATTGCTTTAAGGAAGTCATGCATTATATTTTCAACAATTTCGGCTAATTCTCGTTGCTGTGTATCCATAGTACTTTAGTTAAAACGTAAGGTGAGCAAGTTGGTGGAACTGTTTAAATTTACCTATTGAAATAGTCAGTTTTTATAGCAGTGAAAACAAGCGGTAAAAGCCACAATTTTTTATTTTACAGTTAAAACAGACTCAAAGAAATTAACATAATACTTAGAGGTTATTACCATCCTGTTTTTTGGGTTTCCAAATGAACTTCTACCTTTGTTTAGGAAATTCAACTACAAAAAGTGCACCTTTACCAAGTTCACTTTCGCACCATACTTTACCATGCATGGCATCCACTAACTTTTTAACAATAAATAAACCTAAACCGGTAGAATGTTCGCCTCCTGTAGGCTTTGTGGTCAAACGGGTAAATTTACCAAATAATTTTTGTTGATCTTCTACACTTAATCCCTGGCCTTCATCTTTAATTTCACAACGAATTGTGCCATTATGCTTTACTATTCGCGTATAAATACTTTTTTCATGGGGTGAATATTTCACTGCATTAGAAATCAAATTATCCAATACTTGTTGAGTCGTATGTTTATCAACAAAAGCAGGATAATTGTTTTCAGAAAATTCGAAATGTATTTTGATATTTTTGTTTTTGGCGCGTTCTGAATATTCTTTGACTAAAATTTGCATAATTGGAAATATATCCACAATTTCCAAAGCAATGTTAACTTTTCCCGATTCAATGGCATTAACATCCAGCAAATTCGTGACAAGTTGGAACATTTTTTTAGCACTTTCTTGAATTATTTTAGCGCTATCAACAATTTCTTCTCTTGGTAATTCATCAATTTCTTCTTGGATATATTCAGCCATTCCCTGAATTGCAGAAAGTGGATTCTTTAAATCATGGGCGGCAATGCCTAAAAATTCATTTTTTTCTTGGTTAAGGCGAATAAGGGTTTTATTTTGATATTTTAATTGAGCTTCTGCTTTTTTTCTTCTTGTAACATCTTCTTTAACGGCTAAATAATGGGTTGTTTCTCCTTTTTTATTTCTTAAAGGGGAAATAATCGTATATTCCCAATATAATTCACCATTCTTACGTTTATTCAGTAATTCACCTTCCCAAACTTTGCCTTCTGTAACTGTATTCCATAAATTTTGATAAACTTTTTCATCAACTTGACCAGATTTTATAATGCGTGGATTTTTTCCCAATGCTTCATCATAACTAAAGCCTGTTGATTTGGTAAAAGCGGTATTAATATATTCAATCGTGCCTTGTGGATTGGTAATCACAACAGCCATAGGACTTTGAGCCACAGCACGTGATAGCTTTCGCAATTCTTGTTCTGCTAATTTGGTTGTTGTAATATCCCTGATAATACCAATAAATAAGCGCTCATCCTCGGTTTTAAGCTCAGTAATAGAAAGTTCCATGGGAAAAATTGAGCCATCATGTCGTACACCTGTCACTTCATTTTTTACCCCAATGGCATGAGGTTCTTTCGTGTTTAAGTAACGTTTTAGATAATTATGATGCTGACTGCGATGAGGTTCTGGCATTAACATATTGACATTTTTGCCAATGACCATTTCTGCCCTATACCCAAAAATTTTTTCGGCAGCATGGCTAAAAGACTGAATAATGCCTACTTGATTAATTGTAATCAGGCCATCAAGCATGCCATCCATAATAGCGTGCAATTGTTGCTCACTTTTAGTTAAATCTGTTGCTATTTGGTGAGATTCGTCAAATGATGCTTCAAGTGCTTGGTTAGTTTTTTGTAAACGTGTTGACATGGTATTAAATGTTATCGCGGTTTGTGCAAGTTCATCTTTTCCTCGCACTTATACCTGGAAACCTAAATTGCCTGCAGCTAAAATATGAGAAGCTTGTTCCAATTCAACAAGCTGACGGGTTAAATAAATGCCTAATCCCCATGAAAATAAAGCAACTAATAAAATTTCCAATCACGCAATGCTAATGGCTTTACCACGCGCTTCTTGGATGACTTTTAACATTGGAGCAATAGGTAGGCCAATTTCCACTTTGCCAAATACAAAATTGCCTTCAATTACTTCTGCAAAGGTGTCAAATACCCCATCTTTGACAGTATAAACCATTTGATCAGCAAGAAAGATTTTTTTTAAGCTTTCAGTATCCCCATTCTGCGCTAGTACACCATTTTCATCGACTATTCTTGCAGAGACGACGCCTGAATTTTTAAGTATTTCTGAAACAAATGTTTCTAAATTTGCCAAATCACTAGACAATACTGCATTCTTGACCGCTGTTGCAAATAACATTGCAGTTGTCGACGCCATTTTATAAAGCTCTTCTTCATTAGAGGCTTGCAAAAAACTGAAGCTATTCCACATTAAAATAATGAGTAAAATGGCTTCAATTAGTGCTATCCCCAAAATAGTTTTTAGGCGAAATAACATAGCATAAAATAATTTATAAGGGAAAAGTGTCGTGTTTGGATAAGGCATAGAAATACAGTGTGTAAAATTAAAAAACTTAGCGTAAAATCGGTTATACATTATTGTTACTTGTTTTTTTGTAATTAAGACGATTTATTAGAATTGGCGGTGTCATTTTTTGTATTTATGGATGTAGGAGAGGAATTTAAAACGTTAATGATTAAAAATCTATAAAATCAAAATAAATACACTGAAAAATAAAGGATTATCTACGCTTATTATTTAAAAAAATAATTGCTATCACTGTGAAATATGATAGAAAGAGTAGCATTATGATCAATTATCTGGCAAATATACTAGGTGTGTTAAAGTAACTGTATCCCGCTTGCTAGACCTTGAATTGGTTAGACAAGGAGATTGATTTTCTATAGGGTTTTAAATTAAGATAAACTTTTATTGGATGGAGCAAACTATTATCGCTAACAAAGTGAGCATTCATGTGAATATTTTAAATTTTTCTGCCATACTGTTTTATGTTGCAGCCACTTTTTCCCAAATACGTTTTTTAACTGATGTGTCTTCCTATCCTACCAAAAAATGGTTATTACCTTTTGGGGTCATTGCCGTTACTTTACATGCTTTTATCCTTTATAATAGCATGGTTAATGTAGTAGGTATTAATTTGGGGATTTTCAATGCAGCTTCACTTGTCACTTGGGTTATTGCACTGCTATTATTACTCAGCGTATTACACAAACCCGTTGAAAATTTAGCCGTAATTTTATTTCCACTGGCAGCATTAACGATAGGGTTTGATAACTTTTTTCATACTGAAAGAATTTTAGCCGCAGATAAAGCATTTGGGGTAAAGCTACACATATTTTCTTCAATTTTAGCTTATAGCCTACTTACCATTGCCGTATTACAAGCCATTTTTCTTGCTATTCAAGATAATTATCTACACAATAAACACCCCAGTTGGGTAATGAAGCATCTTCCTCCATTACAGGTGATGGAACATCTATTTTTTCAAGTCATGGGTATTGGTTTTCTTCTTCTCACCATTAGCTTAGTGAGTGGTTTTTTATTCATACAAGATATTTGGGAACAACACTTAGTTCATAAAACTGTATTATCTTTGATTGCTTGGGGCATGTTTTCCATATTATTATGGGGACACCTTCGTTACGGTTGGCGAGGTAGGAAATTTATTCGCTGGAATTTACTCAGTTTTATCATACTAATGCTTGCCTATTTTGGTAGTAAGCTGGTATTAGAATTAATTTTACAAGTAACTCTTAGATAAATAATAGGTAACTACCTACCACCCCCATGCCAACTTTTTTTCTTACTAATCATGCAGTTAGTATAAACAAGAATAAACCATAATATTTGCATTTAAATTGTATCTGATTGATATTTAAGTTTATATACGCAGTTTATTATTTTAATAAATTTGATTTATATTTAGTAACTATCTGATTTAAAAATATAAAAAGTTGGCATGGGGATGGTAGGTAGTTACAATAATAGTTTATACCAGTTCGATTTTAAAAAAAGACATGTTAAAATTAATTAAAGTATTAGGAATTTAAAATAAAAGGAAATACTATGCATAAATTATTGATTATTTCACTCGTGGCAATATTATCTTTTAGCAATACCATGGTTTATGGCTTTGAGTCTGAATTATGGCCAGGAGAAGGTATACCTGTGTTTAAAGCTAATAAAACGGCCATGGTCAATATATATGATCAGCCGAGCGGTAAAATCATCAAAAGGCATCAGATTAAACACAAAGAAAAGCTTACTTTCTCGGCGTCTCGCTTTCGTACCAGTAGAATTGGGAAAATAAAGGTAATGATGGCAACCACTGTCAGTGGTATCAGTTTTGGCAAGGTCAAATATCTTTCCCAAAAACTGTATGAATCAGATGAAGTAGACGAACTGAATTTTAGCTTCAAAACAGGTGAAACGTTTGATTATTTGCAGTATCGTGCAGAAGGCGCTTGTTTAGTTCGTTATAAACAAAATGTTATTGAATTGGAGTATTGTGCATGGGTTGGCAGTAACAATAACAGTCCTTTCACTTTAATTCAAGAGCCTAAAAATGAATGGTGGATTAAAACTGCGAAAGGTTGGCTATTAGTTGACGAAAATTTTTTAGATATTTCACGAGAATTCTGAAGCTTTTTTACAATACTCAATGCCAATTGATTTAACAGCTTCGAAATTTTCGTTGAACTGCAAGCTATTTAACTCTGACTTCACCTTTTTTGCCTATATTGCAGAGGTAGAAGTCAGAATGCAAAGTGACATTCGCAATTTATCAACCAATTTTAGTCTGGTATTCAAAACCTGCAAGGTACACTTTAACTTTGTTGACATCTGATTAAGCAACCACTTTTACCCGAGAAAATTGTCTTTTACCAACTTGGTATACACTATTTGAGTCCACAGGAATTTGTAAGTCGCGATCGCTGACTTTTTCTCCATCAATTTTTACTGCACCTTGTTTTATCATCCGAAAGGCATCCGAATTACTTTTAGTTAAACCTGATTCTGTCAACAGAGCGGCAATTCCTAGCCCTTCCTGAGCTGTCAGTGTGATTTCGGCTAAATCTTCGGGTAGTTGATTTTGTTTAAACCTGGAAACAAATTCTTCATGGGCGTGAATAGCGGCTGCGTGATTGTGAAATCTTTCAACAATTTCTTGAGCAAACGCCACTTTAATGTCACGAGGATTAGCGCCTTCTTGGGCTGATTGTTTCCATTGCTGGATTTCTGCAGGCGTTTTAAAACTTAATAAATCAATATAACGCCACATCAGTTCGTCAGACACAGACATCAGCTTGCCAAACATTTCATTGGCTGGTTCATTGATACCAATATAATTATTTAAGGATTTGGACATTTTTTGTACGCCATCCAATCCTTCTAAAATTGGCATAGTTAATACGACCTGAGGACGTTGACCGTAATGTTTTTGCAATTCTCGACCCACTAATAAATTAAACTTTTGATCGGTACCTCCCAATTCCACATCTGATTTCATCGCTACAGAATCGTAACCTTGCACTAATGGATACAAAAATTCGTGAATGGCAATCGGTTGTCCCCCAGTATAACGCTTATGAAAATCATCGCGTTCTAACATACGAGCCACTGTATGTTGTGCCGCTAGTTTGATCATACCGCGTGAACCTAGTTCATTCATCCAGGTTGAATTAAAGCATACTTGCGTTTTATCTGGATCAAGTATTTTAAATACTTGTTCTTTATAAGTTTTTGCATTTTCTTCAACTTGCTCTGTTGACAACGGTTGTCGTGTCACATTTTTACCAGTAGGATCGCCAATCATGCCAGTAAAATCACCAATTAAAAAAAGAATTTCATGTCCTAATTGTTGAAATTGGCGTAATTTGTTAATTAATACTGTATGTCCCAAATGTAAATCTGGTGCTGTGGGGTCGAAACCTGCTTTAATGCGTAAAGGTTTACCATTTTCCAAACGTGTTTTAAGTTCTTCTTCTAGTAATATTTCGTCTGCACCATATTTTATTTGGATAAGCGCTTCTTGAGTTGTGGTCATATTTACCCCATGTTTGTATCTATAATATTATGCTAAAATTAGCTGTTTCTTGATGTATAACTATCACCAAGTTAAGCAACAAAACATTATATAATAGGAAAATAGAATTGTAACTAATAAAGCGATTAGTCTCACAACCATTAAGTTAAGCTCGTAGGCGTGCAAACTTTAGTTTGTACACGCAAAATAAATCTTGCATGCCAAACTGAAAAAATCCTTAACTTAATGGCAGTGGGCGTTAGTCTGGCATTACTAGTTACTTATAAACGTTATGTATATTAATTTTATGTCATGTAAATTTTCTATTTTTCTGCGCGTCACGTGGCAAAATAGAACCAAAAAGTAGTACCAGCATGATTAGTCTTGAATGTACTTTGTGTACACAATATATAATCCATTTAAATACCTCTTTAGAAACTCATCTGGGATAGAGAATGAAGCGCGTAAAACCAGCTTTTACTTGGTTGCACTATATTTCAAAAAGTATCATCAAAATTACTTTACAAAGTTCAATTATTCTATTTTTAGTCATTTTGGCTATTCTGCCTATGGTATTTTGGCTAACAAATCCTATTCCTACTCATATTCAAGTTGAGCTAATTGTTGATCATGTACGTTTTCGAGTTGGCACACTGACTGAATTCAAAACAATTAAATTTCGAGCAGCTACTTTTAGAAATTTTGAAAGTTTTACATTTACACCAATGGCGATTACTAACCAAGCAAAGTCAACGCTTAATACAATAAAAATTACCAGTAAAAATGAGCAATTTTTACCCACTTTGGTGATGGATACAACTGAGCCAAACACGAAAAATTTTGGTGTACTATCCAGGTTAACTATTCCTCAACAAGTGAAAGTTGCATTGAGCGTTGATACGGGTGAAAAAACTCTTCAAGAGCTTAACATTACACTTGAAAAGGAAGTTGAGGATGAATCACCGCCAATGACAGCAAAACTTAAGCATACGGGAAAATTTCAAATGACTGCTCAGTATTGCCAAATTGAAGGTATGCAGTTACCTAATTCATTTAAAGTGACTCGTTTATCTCCTCGTGCTCCTACATTAAAATTAGTGGGACGTCCAAATATATTGCGGCTGATATTATTGGTATCAACAGCAACTGATTTTGAAATTGTATCAAGTGATATTTCTATTACCGATTTGGATTTATTTTGGGAAGATCAAAGTCAAAAAAGGATGAAAACAGCGATTAAACAAGGAAAAATAAGTTATCCTGCTTATCCTGATATTCCAGCAGTTTCTTTTGGAGGTTCTGACCTTGTTTTTGGAAAAAATGATGATTTTCAGATTGATAAAATTACTTTTGATGCAGAAACAAAAAGTATTAAAATTTTGTTAAATGGGCTTGCGAAAGAAGCTATCAAAATTAATCCTAAAGGTTTTCCTGAAATTGCAAGAGAATACCGTTTAACTCGTTCAGATACTATTTCTAAAGGCGATAAGTCCAGGCAAGTTATGTTTGAAATATTAATCTGGATTATTCCTATTATTATTGGGATAGTGGGAATTGTAACTATTAATCTCGTAAAGGTTTTACCTGAAAATTAAGTTTATAGTCACCGCCATTCAAAATTCGACAATGTTTTTTATAGATTTTTATCCTGCTGCCGCGCGGCAAAATCTGGTTTTGACGTGCAAGAGTATAATTGAATAACTGGGAAAGTTCCCAGCATTATCTACGCTCAATTTATTCTCTGATAATAATAAAAGGAAATCTTTAAAAGCGATAGCGAAGTTCAAGCCAATATGATCTGTCAGATAAAGGGAAGTCATTGGGAATGGCTATAATACCTGTATTATCAGGACCTGGAGAAGGCTCACGCGCATCAGCATCAAATACATTACGCACAGACATAGCAAAATCCAAATTATTGCTGATATATTTACGACGTAATGTTAAATCCATTGTTGCATAGTCGTCTAACGTTGGTCTTGGATCACCAAACATACGTCCTCTTTCACCCACCCAATTGACTTGGGAATTTAAGTACCAATAAGGTAAAAACTGCCAATTAGTTCTTAGGTAAATTTGGTGACGAGGTGCATTGCCAGGATCATGTCCTTCTTTATCTTCAGCTTTTTGATAAGCATAGTTTGCAGTAATATTTAAATCCATGCGTGGATTCCACTTGACTTCAAACTCACTGCCATAACCTTTTTGACTTCCTGTATTCTGGGCTGCAAAAATTGATTGCCCGTTAACCTCTTGAGGAATGTAGTCAATACCATCGGTAATTTCATAGATAAATAAATTTAGCATGGCACGAAAATCAGTTGAGGGGTGATAATCAAAACCAATTTCCCCTGTTTCTATTTTTTCAGGATCTAAATCACGGTTACCCATCAACATGGGATTATTTGTTGCGTAAACTTGATTCAAGGTGGGTGCGCGGAATGCGTGGCCATACAGTAATTTAGTAGAAAAGTTTGAATTTAATGTCCATACCAATGCTAAACGAGGATTTATAGTGGTACCAAAATCTGAGTAATCATCATACCGTACACCCGTCGTTAATTCCCAATTAGGGGAAAATTTCCAAGCGTCTTGTAAGAAGACATGCCAATTTTTTCTGGCTACTTCTGGTTGGAATACATAAGAAGTATCACTTAAGTCAATAGCAACAGGAAGTGGTCCACCTGTTATTGGGTCTACATTGGTAAAATATTTCGTTTCATGAAGATCACCTAACAAATAACCGGTACCTATTCTAATCTTATGATTTTCAAAACCAGAGTAAACTCCTGATAAGTTAAGCCGAGTATGACGTTCAGCAGAGTGGGCATCTCCAGAGATACCATTGGGGAATGCGCCACCAAAAGCACCTGGTTGGTAAGGTCTGGCTGTAATAGAAGGTTTCCATTGACTGTCAAATATACTAAGCTGAGCAGTGACATCCCAGTTTTCGGTAAAATTAGGGTTATTATAGGTTAAATCACCAGTGATACGATCTCCAGAATATCTCATATCGGCTAACGCCATTACAGCACCTGTAGCGACACCAAGGTTGCGTCCCTGATACCCCAAACGTAGTTTCCAATGTTCGTAGGAAATATCTAGACGCGTATCAATATTTCGACGTGGATTATTTATTAATCCTGGCGCCTGCGAAATATTTGTTCCAAACAATGTATCGTAAAAAGTTTGAATATCTTGTTCTATAAATCTTTCAAATCCATCACTATTATGATATTCCAAGGTCATCGCAATATCAAAACCTAACCAGTTTGCCCCATGCAAAAACCAGGCATCCTCAGTATTAAATTTGCCAATTTTTCCACCAATTTCTGTGCCTTCAATATCTTTCTTTTCTTTAGTGATAATGTTAATCACCCCTGAGAATGCATCTGCCCCATAAACGGCTGAACCTGGACCTCGAATGACCTCTATGCGTGAAATGGCGTTAACAGACATCCCTCCCCAAAGTTGGGTTCTATTACCCATCAATAGTGATTTTAGCGGAATGCCATTTATCATCAACAAAATTTCTGCATTAAATTCGGAATAAATTCCTCTAATTGTATAAATAGGGTTATATGCTCGATCTCTAGCAACATGCAATCCTGGTATGGTTTCTAAAATATCATCTATATCTGTTGCACCCATTGCTTCAATTTCTTCTGCAGTAATTACTGTTGCAATAGCGGGCGCTTCTTCTAAAGGTTGTACAATCCCTGTTGCAACTTTTGCTTCAGATTCTACAATTTCTTCACTACCAAGCATTTTTAGTATTTCTAGGGGATCATCTGATGCATAGTCCTCATTTCCAAACAATGTTTGACTAAACATAATCAATGGGATTAATAAAAATCTTAACTTTATCGAGGTAGCCTTCATGATATAGACCGTATATTTATTATGTGATTTAAGTAAATATTATTTAGTTTGCTGGTATTTACCGTATGCTTCTTTAAGTATTCTTATGCATTTTATTATCTTGACTATTGTACTAAATGTTGTTTAAATATACCATATTTACTGATAAAGTAAACACAAGTTTAACTCTCAAATAAGTAGCTTTTTGAAAAGATGTAAGTAACTTTAATACTCTATAAAATTCGTGGTAGTTATGAACAATAAACACACAAAAAGCAATACACTACTATTTTTTATTCGTTGGTTAATTAACTTACTAAAGATTACAAGCGTTACTGTACTCACATTAGCAGTCATTCCTTCTTATGCCGACTATAGTCAAACAGAGTACCAACTCAAAGCCCGTTTTCTTTATAACATAGCTAAAATGGTTCGTTGGCCACAAGATGAATTAAAAGATGGTAAAACAGCTTTGACTTTTTGCTTTTTAGGCAAAGATGTATTTGGAACAAATTTAAATAGTATTAAAAATAAAAAATTTAATAAAAACACTGTGACTATAAAGAGAAATATAGGGTTGGGCAATAGTTTAAAAAGTTGCCACATGCTATTTGTTAGCGCTTCAGAACGTGCCCGTTTACCTAACATTATTTCAACTTTAAATAACCGCCCTATTTTAACGGTAAGTGATATGAATGATTTTTCCCAAAAAGGAGGAATGGTTACGCTTACCAAAAAAGCAAAAAAAGTGAAAATGGTTGTTAATCTCCAAGCAACACGAGATACGAGCCTGGACATCAGCTCCAGATTATTATCTGTTGCAAAAGTTTTAAAATAGTATTACTAATGAATAATTTTTCCAATGAATTTCTTTTATCCTTTCTAAATAGTTAATATGTATATGAAACCCTATTTAGAAAAGGGATGCTGTCATAATTTTTAATCTTACCTTCCTACATTATCGTTTTAAATTTATTTTAATACTCACAAATCAAAATCTACCTCTGAATTTCTCTAAATATTTGAATAAACAAAAATTATTGAGTAGTATACTTATAACAGTTAGATATTTTGTACTGCGCCTTCTAAATATATTAATCTCCCAAATTATTTGGTTAAATTACATTTTCTTATGAAAATTTGTATCTTATCTGATAGTCATGACAACATCCCTTTGCTAAAACAGGCAGTCATTCAAGCAAAACAACGTGAAGTTGAAGTTGTCTTACACTGTGGGGATGTTGTTGCACCTAGTACTTTAGCGGTTTTACAACCTTATAGCTTACCTATTCATGTGATACATGGTAATAATACTGGTGATTTATACACATTAACAAAACTTTCCCAAAAAGAAGGCAGTGTAATCCACTATTATGGTCAAGATGCAGACATTATGTTAGCGGAAAAACGCATTTTTATTGTCCACTATCCTCACTATGCAAGAGGGATGGCCACAACAGGTGATTATGATTTAGTTTGTTGTGGACATACACATATTCCTGTTATTAAACATATCAAAAATATTAAAGGCACACAAACTATTGTATGTAACCCTGGTGCTATTGGTAGCGTAAGCGATTTACCTACTTATATTTTTGGTGATTTACAAACCATGCAATTTGAAATTATACCCATTGAGACTTAATATAAAGAAATTATGGAAAGATCAATAGTACTTGCTAGCAGCAATCAAGGAAAGCTTAGAGAATTTAATCAAATATTGCTTGAATGGGATTGGAAGACCATTCCCCAAACTGAACTTAAGGTGCCTGAAGCAGAAGAAACAGGTCTCAGCTTTGTCGAAAACGCCATTCTTAAGGCACGTAATGCTTCGCAGTATACAAACTTGCCAGCAATGGCTGACGATTCTGGGATTGAAGTTGATGCCTTAGAAGGCCAGCCTGGTATTTATTCAGCTCGCTTTGCAGGTGTTGGTGCCACAGATGAAGCCAATTTACAATTATTAATTGATAAAATGCAAGATGTGCCTGAGGAAAAACGCACAGCCCGTTTTCATTGCGTCATAGTTTACATGCATCATCCAAATGATCCGATGCCTTTAATTTGTCAAGGCACTTGGGAAGGCAAACTTTTATTTGAACCTAAAGGTGAACATGGATTTGGTTATGACCCAATTTTTTATGTGCCTACGCATAACTGTGCTTCAGCTGAATTATCCCCCGAGGTAAAAAACCAACTTAGCCATCGTGGTCAAGCACTACGCGCTTTGCAGATAGCTTTGAGAACAATGAAAAGATAACAGCAAATTCGAATATAAAGCCTTGCTTATCTTTTTCCCTAAAAGTAGCAATAATGCTTTGACATCAAGAAAAAGTCTTTGAAGGCAATATCAAATTTCATTTTGAATCAAAATTTTATGACATTAGGTAACAATCGGTTATAATTCTGCCTATTTTAAAATTCTGCCACCTTGTTAGACACATTAATGCTAAACATTCTGTATAAAATTCTTAAAGTTGGCGTTGTTACTGAACCTTTAGAACTATTGCCAAATGATCAACCCTCGCAAACGCTTGATAATACTGGTCAGCAGGTAAAAAAAGAAGTTGAGCATCGTTTTGGTGGTAGTTTGGCCATTCGTCAAGTTGATGCAGGTTCTTGTAATGGTTGCGAATTAGAAATTCATGCACTGAATAATGCATATTATGACCTTGAACGATTTAATGTTCATTTTGTCGCTTCACCACGTCATGCTGACATATTATTGATTACAGGACCCGTCTCAAGAAATATGCAAACAGCCTTACTTCGCACCTATGAAGCAACACCCGATCCCAAATTAGTGATTGCGGCGGGTACCTGTGCCGTCAATGGGGGAGAATTTGGTATTTCTTATGCGAGCTGTGGTGCTGTAGATAATGTGATTCCTATTGATGCAAGCATTATCGGCTGCCCTCCAACACCTTTAGCATTAATTCAAGGTATTTTAGATGCCATTCATAGTAAAAATGTAGGAAAATAAACCTTTGGTTTATACTACAACAAGTATCAAGCTGGACTTCCAAACATTACGGACAGAATTGCAAACAAACGCTGGCCAGGGTTTATAATCAAGATTGTAATGCTTTTCCTCCCAAGATGGAAAAGTGCAAGTGAGTAAGCTTGCGCCAGTTTGCCAATTCTAAGAATGGTAACGTGCTACGTTCAACCAACTCTCTAATAAATTTCATATAAAAATACTGAGTTTTAACCCCTGATTTATGTATCCCCAAAAAGGTTTTCTATGTTAATTTTTGAACAAAGTGTGCCTGGGCGCACTGCAACAACTCAATATCCAGCAAAAAAACTGTTGACACACCCTATTCCCGAACGCTTTCTTCGAAAACGGCCACCTGAATTACCTGAAGTTTCGGAAATGCAAGTGGTGAGACATTACACACGTTTATCTCAAAAGAATTTTTCGATTGATACCCATTTTTATCCCCTTGGGTCGTGTACCATGAAATATAACCCGCGGGTTTGCCATACGCTCTCAATGTTACCTGATTTTCTAAACCGCCATCCATTATCGCCAGATGAATATAATCAAGGTATTTTGGCTTGTTTGTATGAGCTACAAGAAATATTAAAGGAAGTGACAGGCATGCAAGGTGTTTCTCTTGCTCCTGCTGCTGGCGCTCAAGGTGAGTTTTCTGGTGTAGCAATGATTCGAGCCTATCATGACGCAAGAAATGATACTGAGCGCACAGAGATACTTGTCCCCAATGCAGCCCATGGCACCAACCCAGCATCAGCTGTGATGTGTGGTTTTAAGGTGCGTGAAATTCCTACTGATGAACAGGGAGATGTTAATTTAGAAGCTTTACGCCAAGTTGTAGGGCCACAAACTGCAGGCATTATGCTAACCAATCCATCAACTTTAGGTGTATTTGAAAGAAAAATGACTGAAATTGCGGCATGCATCCATGAAGCTGGTGGATTGTTATACTACGATGGCGCAAATTTAAATGCCATTTTAGGCAAAGTACGTCCTGGTGATATGGGATTTGATGTCATCCACATGAACTTACATAAAACCTTTTCAACTCCGCATGGAGGTGGTGGACCTGGTGCTGGGCCAGTAGGTGTGAGTGAACGTTTGCTTCCTTTCTTACCCGTGCCTATTGTCATCAACTATGATGGTCAAGTCTATCGTTGGTTGGATAAAGCTGATTGTCCACAAACCATTGGTCATTTATTAGCTTATGCAGGCAATATTGGTGTGTTACTGAGAGCGTATATTTATGCGCGTTTAGTAGGTCGAGAGGGAATAGTTAGAATTGCGGAACATGCAACTCTAAATGCTAATTATCTTATGCAACAATTAATGGCAAAAGGATTTGAAATCGCCTTCCCACAGCGTAGAGCCAGTCATGAATTTATTTTAACGTTGAAGCAACAAGCAAAGAACTATGGCACAACGGCAATGCATTTTGCCAAACGATTATTAGATAAAGGATTTCATGCACCCACAACATATTTTCCACTATTAGTGCCTGAATGTTTGCTCATTGAACCGACAGAAACAGAAGATAAAGCAACACTTGATGATTTTATTAATGCGCTGACAGAAACGCTTCATGAAGCAGAAACAACACCTGAACTGCTACAAAATGCCCCTCATACTTTACCCGTTAAAAAACTAGATGATGTTAAGGCTGCCAAGATGTTAAATATTAAATATACTTCAAGCAGTCAAGTTTGAAAAATAATCTAGTTTAATGCGTTCATATGACAGAATATTCAATCATAAGTATAACCCTGCGATGGCTAGACTCTTGCCGGTGTCACGCAGAGATTTCGTGACGCTCACGGGACGTCCTATCCCTAAGAACCTGTTTAAAGTCTTTGAAAAAGTTTAAAAGTTGTTAGATAATGGTGGAATGAGAAAAACATACCCAAGCGATATAGCTGATGTGTAATAATATGTCATAATATATACATGACTAACCCACTTAAATTTCGCGAAAAAGTATTTGCCACCAAAGACAAGTACAATCTGA
>JADGDF010000331.1 GCA_016745055.1 Thiotrichaceae bacterium
CATCAATCCCAATACCATAAGGCAACCATTCGGCAGTATTGGTTTCTTTTTGAACCACATCAAACAGTGTTTTATCTTTTCCCAAAAAGGCCATGACGACTTACTCTACGCTAAAAGTTATTTAAACTCGTTCTCTGCTCTCAAAAATGGGAGACTGGAAAATAATCTACTATTCGTGCTCTTGCATTCGTACTCATTGACGTAATGCAGTTAATGGCACATCGGTTTGTTCGTAAAAACGTCTCCCCGCCCAAACTTCTTAAACGCGCTCAAGGCACAGTGAATGAGACGGGCTTGACCAACAATAACAAATAGTCTTTACTATCTGCTTAATATCATTGGACAAGTTAAAGTTTAGTCGTTAAAAACACCCAAATCAATACATTATGTCGTTAAAAACACCAGAAATAGAAATAATCAATAGAATCAAACAAGTAAGAGCAGAGTTGAATATGACACAACAAGGTTTTGCTGACTTGTTAGGAATTAGTCGAAGTTATCTAAAAGACATTGAATTGGGAAAACCACCTTCATTCAACTTCATAATGTCGTTAATAACGACAACAAACTACAGCTCAGATTGGATTTTAAAAGGAGAAGAAAATACTTCCAAAGCAGTAAACAAAGAACCAATAGCTGAATGGATAGTTCAATGGTTAGAAAATGCAGACGAAAAGAACCGGATTTGGCTAGAAATACAGATGAAGCGCTGCTTTCCCGAGTTTGAACAATGGGAAAAACTCAAACACCAAAAAATGCGCGATTAGAACTAATTTCATAGTAGAAAGTATAACCATTCCTCCTAAACCTAGATATACTAGAACAATAGTTTTATTTACAACAAATATTTCCATAAGTTCAAAAAATCTCAAAAAATTTATCCATATAATTGTACTGGCTAAAAAAAGTTTTCTATCCCAACTCATTATTGGTAATTCATTTTTCATACATACTATCATGCCAATAAGAACCATCACTAAAAAAAAAGACTGTCGCCATGAATACTACTTTCAAGGTAGTATGTGCTATCTTCTATACCTATGAGCCAACTAGCCAAAATATACATGTAGAGACTAAATATGACTATGTATATATATATATGCTTCGCATCTTTGAGCCTATTAATCACTTGAAAAATTCTAATAAAAAATATAAAGGGCTAGGATAGCCTGGTAGGTCAAATTAGCCCGTGTAGGATGCAGTGATGCCACAAACAAAAAGGCCAATGACTGTAACGAGGCAATTTCTAACATTCCACGTCACAAATAACAAAATTATTGCAATTTTTATTGCTAGTTTTAATATCCTACTTTTCTGCATGTAAAATTACTATAATAGGCATAAAATAACGCGATGCTCGACTTAATAATCTAGAAAAGAGTTTAAAACGGCATGTTTCATTGCTATATTTTTATGACCACAACAAGAATATAGAGGAAAAAGA
>JADGDF010000332.1 GCA_016745055.1 Thiotrichaceae bacterium
ACAAATTTCACTACGCGCTCTCTTAAATCTTTACTATTATTCATTTGGTATTATTCATTACTCCATATTATGGTATATGTTTATAGGAATTTTACTATAACACCACTTTAACCACTCCCACATCATTACTTCTTGTCTCATATAAACTTAAAACGTACGAGGTGGTGGTATTATTGGGAACTAATCTCTTTTTCATATTCAACGAGTGCCTTGTTAATTTTAATAACATCTTTTAAGACTTCTAGCTCTTTTGTCTTTTTGGCCATCATACCTTTTTCTTTCCACAATTCATCCAAAGCTTTCTCCAATATTTCTAATACAGGCTTGTCGGAGATGACTGGAATTCGACAGCGTAGCGTGTAAAAGACAGTAGAAAAATTCCAATTATTCTTTTCAAGCATAAGATTACATGCATCTAGGTAATAATCTAGCATATCTATAAGCTTTGGTCTTATATCTCTTTCAAATGTTTTATAAGGTATATTTCCTTCTTTTTCTTGGTATTGTTTTCGTGCACGAAGTTTATAGCGTTTTTCTTCAGAACGATGCTCTTCTCCTTTAAATAGTTGGCTAAATAGACTATCTCCTTGCTTAAACCTTAATTTTCCTAAAATGTCTTGATATTTTATTTTATCTTGCCCGTCTCCAATCATTTCTTTTAATTTTCTTTCTAATTCGTTCTCATATATTTTACGATCATTATCAAGCTTTTGTTGTTCAGTCGCTGCGAGACATGGAGAGGCGAAGCCGGTGTCGAGTAGTGAGCGACTAGCTGGGGTCCAAAAATACGGGAAAATAGGACAGAAGGGCGATAGTCTTTCTGTGCGTTTTTCGGGGTTTTTGGACAATCCCAGCGTCAAATCATGGTGGACTAGGGTGACGGAGGTGCGGAGTGAAACGGAGTGCGGAGTTGCCCGTATGGAGACCGGACGTGTTGGGGCAATCAACTAGCGTCTCACTGAGAATTGAGTCGCTCTAAGGGATAGGACGTCCCGTGAGCGTCACGAAATCTCTGCGAGACACCGGTTTTTCAAAATTATCGTAATCTATAGCAAAATAGGAAGCGGCTGCATGACTTTGAATGGCATCAAAATAACGGTATAGATTACCACTTTCCTGACAGTTTCTCTCTGCTTCTTCAAGGTAAATGAAAGCACCATTTCTTCCTTCAAATTTTTCCTCAAGCATATAATACTCTCCAATACGAAACTGAGTTTCACCCAATCGCTGAGAAGTCCAACTAATTAGAAATGTAAGATGCTTTCCTTCTTCTAAATCAGTGATTATTTCCAGTTTTTCTTTCCAATTTTCAATCGCTTGTTGTAACTTGTTTTCACTATCTTAGGACTTACGCAAAAGTGATATAAATGTAATGATTCGTGAGTTGTTGAGGTAAATATTGGGAAAGTAAATCACGTTTAAGGGCATAAACCGTTTGA
>JADGDF010000218.1 GCA_016745055.1 Thiotrichaceae bacterium
GGTTGGAAATACAGATGAAGCGCTGCTTTCCCGAGTTTGAACAATGGGAAAAACTCAAACACCAAAAAATGCGCGATTAGAACAAATTTCATAGTAGAAGTCAATATCTTGGACAAGAAAAAAATCATCATCGTGTTTAGAAAATACGTAAAGTTTTTGGCCACTATCTACACTCCATGCTTCTACATCACGCGAGGCAGATAAAGCATATCGACCATTAGGAGATAGGGAAACCAATCGAACATCTCGTTCCGATTGAAAGGTTTGGTTAGGTTGTGTTACAGTTTCAGCAAATACTGATATTCCCAAACACAACCCCAAAAAGATAGCATAAAACAGACTTTTCATAGGAAAACCTCAAATACTTAGAAAACTAAATACTAATACTTGAGGCATTTTTTAGCAATCTTGGTCTATTTTTATAACTACTCAATGAGATAAAGGAAAGGATTACTTGTTCTAAGCTTATAACTTGACCTCGTTATCAAGTTCTGAGGCTGTAAAAGAACTACTCAAATCGGCAATTTTTGGCTTGTAAGTCGTTGATTTTACGTTCTCAAAAGTACCAAAATTGGAGTTCTTTTACAGCCTCTCTACTTAGTAATAACAGAAACACCAAAACATCCCCAAAAATTAAGAGCGTAGAATCAAGCGATTACATGAATTAAAAGTACAAAGCTTTACATCTCTGACCAGGGATAAAATTTATGAGAGATAAAGTGTTAGTCGATTCTAATGTTTGGATATATGCATTAGAAACAAAACGGCGTTTTTGGAAGAAAGCAGAAAAGGATTGGCAAGATAAATCCTGACAATCTATACATCTGTGGAATCTTGTTCAAAAGCAAAAATAATATGAAAAAAGACACCATTTCCAAAGACATCCTCAAAATCATTATCAAAGACATTGCCAAGTACATTCTCCATTTCGATATTCAAACTATAGAACTACTCGACATGGAATTTGAACGCGTTGAAAGTCGGCGAGCGGATATTGTCGCAAAAATTGATAACGACATCATTTTGCATTTGGAAATCCAAAATGATAACAACTACCAAATGCATTACAGAATGCTGAGATATTGGCTAGATATTAACCAAATCGCACCAAAATACCAAATAAAACAATACGTCATCTACATTGGCAAAAAAAATCTGACCATGCCAAATCAGATTAATGTGAGTGATTTGAACTATACTTATACACTCATTGACATGAAAACCATAGACTGTCAGAATTTTCTACAACAAAATACCCCAGATGCATTAGTATTAGCTATTTTGTGTGACTTTAAACAAAAAGACCCGCGTGAAATAGTCGGCTACATCATTGACCAATTATTGGCACATACAAAAAACGACATCCAAGCATTTAGAAAATACATGCTCATGCTTGAAGAACTCTCAACTAACCAAGATTTAAAAGACATAGTTAAGGAACAAGAAATGTTAAGCACACTGAGATATGAAGATTTACCTTCCTATGAAATCGGGTTGGAAAAGGGAATTGAAAAAGGGATGGAGAAGGGAGATATGAAAAGAAATTACGACAATGCCAAAAGAATGAAAGAGGAAGGCATTGATGTTGAAGTGATAGTAAGAATCACTGGACTTAGCATTGAAACAATTACCCATTTGTGAGTAAAGAAGGTAAAGTTATTTGAAAAAAGGTAACAACCTACCATCCCATGACAACTTTTTTATTAATATTAAGCATATGATTTAAAAGCATAAAAAGTTGGCAGGGGGGTGGTATAGTTACACTTATTTTAAGTATCCACCTTAAAATAGTTAAAACACCCCGTGAGCCTGTTTTTCCGCATGATAGGAAGAACGCACTAATGGACCACTGGCAATGTGTTTAAATCCCATCTGATAGCCTTTTTCTGCAAGCTGTTGAAATTCTTCTGGTGTCACATACCGTTTTACAGATAAATGATGTTTTGTGGGTTGTAAATATTGGCCAATCGTCAACATATTGCAGCCATGTGCTCGTAAATCTGCCATGACTTGTTCAATTTCAGCTAAGGTTTCTCCTAGACCAACCATTAAACCTGATTTTGTAGGAATATGGGGGTAATATGCTTTGAAAGCCTCCAACAATTCTAAAGACCATTCATAATTTGCGCCTGGCCGTGCTTGTCGATATAAACGAGGCACAGTTTCTAAATTATGATTGAAAATATTGGGTAAAGCGTTTCCCAACGTTTTTAAAGCAATTTCCATTCGACCTCGAAAGTCGGGCACTAAAATTTCAATGTCCACTTCGGGTGAATATGTGCGAATGGCCTTAATACAAGCGATGAAATGGGTTGCACCACCATCTCTCAAATCATCTCGATCGACAGAGGTAATCACAACGTAATTGAGTTGCATTGCCTGAATGGTTGTTGCTAAATTTTCTGGTTCTTTGGGATCAAGCGAATCAGGTCGACCATGGGCTACATCACAAAATGGACAACGACGTGTGCAAACATTGCCCATAATCATAAATGTTGCTGTACCACTGGAAAAGCATTCGTTTAAATTAGGACAGGTGGCTTCTTCACAAACCGTATGTAAATGATGATGCCGTAAAGTGGATTTAAGCTGATTAACCTTTTTATTTAATGGTATTTTAATCCGAATCCATTCAGGTTTGCGCAGGGGTTTAACATCATTTTCTACTTTAACAGGAATACGGGCAACTTTATCGGCACCACGCTGAGGGGAAGAAACAGAATGATCTTTCATAAATAAGTTTTCAATACCTAGATTTTTTCGTTTTCAAGCTTTATTTAGCAGAAAAAGAGCCATTTTGCAAATACAGAACAGCTCTTTTCAATATGACATTTTAAAAAGGATTTGAGGAAATATTACTCAAAACGCATGCGTATCAATCCATTACTACTGGCTATCCACAATTGACTATAGCCATCGTTATATAACTGAGTTATGTATGATCGATTTCCCATAGGCATTTGATTATCATTAAAATACGTCCATGTTGCTTGACCATCAAAATGCAATAAGCTGAAAAGACCATTAATACCTAGCCAAATCCCACCCGCATTGTCTGATGCAATTGTCAGAACACCGTTAACTTTGCCTACTTCAGTAGAAGAACCATAGCTATCGAACTGATAACCTTTATCCTCTAAAATTGATTGGAGATTAAAGGTTTGCCAGTTTTGGCCATCAAAATTTGCTAATGATTGCTTCATACCAATCCACAATTTTTGATCATTGTAAAATAAATAACTGATATTTTCTTGGGGTAGATGAGCAAGTGAATATTCCTGAATGGCTCCATTAAAGTGAAAATAAGAAAGTTTTCTTTCTCCTGCCATCCATAATCCACCTTGTTGATCAGTGGCAAAAATAAGATTACGGATAGGTTCACCATCAGGCGTTGGGATAGTTTGCCAATTTCTGCGACTATCCATATAAATGACACTGTCATTAGACACTAGAAAATGAGTGCCATTATGTGTAGGTAAATGTTGACGGATAGACATTTTATTATCAATGGAAGCATTGGTTATATAGGGTAATGTCTCCAAATTTCCCTTACCTGTTTCATACATTAATAAACCTCTCAATGTAGACCATAATCTACCTGTGCTAGGATCAATATTTAATGGAGGACGATGACTGTTATATTGCGAGCCTGTATATTGCCAGGTTGTTCCATTGAAATAGGTTAATGAATTAACCCACAAACGATCTCCCAAACCTGTTATATCGTCAGGTACATGAGGAAATGGCCACTTATCGTCTAACTCAAACGTATGCCATTGATTTTGCTTGTCATACAAGTACAGTTTTCTGAATCTTTTTGATCCACTGTACATTGATTGGTTGGAACCAACCAACAATCCTTGTTTTGTCACGGCTAATAGCTTTATGTTTACCCAATCAATTTCACTTGGTATAGAAGCAATTTTTTCCCAATTTTGGCCATCATAATGGGCAAGCCTTTTTTCAGAACTATATTGACTATGAGTAAACGTTGTCCATAGTGTACCTTGTTCATCTGTGATGAGTTCATTAATTGGTTTGCCTAAATCTAAATAGTGACGATTGTTCCAATTCTCTTGACTGTCGTAGTGTAATATGCCAGCCATTATGTCCCCTCGACAAACGTGAAGACAAGGTTCTTGAAGCAAATGGATCCAAAAACCACCTTGCTTATCGTTTGCTATGGAGGTTAAATTACTAAAAGAGTACTTATCTGATATAGATTTGGGAAATTCAATCGTTTGCCATTGGCTGAAACCATCAAAATGCATTAAATGTACAACATCAAACAATTTCCCTGTGCTTATCCATATACCGCCTTTACCATCGGCTTCTACAGTACGTACATTTTGTGTTGGTAAGAGACTATTATCTGAAGTGAAATGTTTGAATACTGTCCCTTCACGAAAATTAACTAATCCTTGATCTGTCGCTAGCCATAAACTGTTATTAGCTCCTGGCGCAATTGCGTTGATTTGATTGGCAGGAAAGCCATTACTGGTTCGGTGCCAACTCGCTAATAATTGCTGAGTTGGTGCCAATTGCCATTTTTCTAAACCTCCTGTAGTACCTAACCATAAAATACCTTCATCATCAATATGCAAGGAAGATATTTCATGTGCTCGGAGCACTTCCCAACTGACATTCATGGCTGGTGTGATGGGCTTGGGAGGCTCAAAATAAAATTCACCTTCAAATTCAGGCTGTGGATCATCATAATTAGTTACACTTGGAGACCAGACTTTCCAACGGTATTTTTCTGGTTCAGAAATACCTAAATTATCTAATGCCCGAGGTGAAAATTGGTGTAAATACTCTGCACAGTGATATGGTTTGGCAATTGGCTGTCCATCTTCATCATAAATATCAATGCAGTACAACAAATCTTGATTACGGCAACCCCATTGGACCCAATATTCATCAGAACGATAGGGTAAACCACATTCTCCTGCAGTAAAATCGCCTTCTAACCCTGGTTGTGCTTCATGATAATTGGTAACACTGGGAGACCACACTTTCCAATGATATTCGCCAGGCGCTAAATTTAAGTTGCGTGGTGAAAATTGGTGTAATCCTTCTCCGCAAGCGACTGCTTGATGTAATAAACGCCAATCTTTATCAAAAATATCTAAACAATAAAATTCATCGTCCCCTCGATAATTCCATTTTAATTCATGATAGGTTGAAATAGGTTGAGATACTGACTCGTACACTTCAAATTCCTTGGAAAAATCACCAATACCAAGTTTAAGATAATCTTTTACCGAAGGAGACCAAACTTTTGAAAGGTACTCATCTGGCGGCAAATTCAGTTTTTCAGTGCTATAATTATGCAGATTTTCCCCACAAACTACTGCTTGTTGGTACAATCTAAGAAGCTAGCCATGACACGTTTTCGTGACACAAACCGGGGATGAAATTCTCTAAAACTCGTTTACCTAAAAATGCGGGATTCCGTCAAATTACATAG
>JADGDF010000048.1 GCA_016745055.1 Thiotrichaceae bacterium
TCATGAAAAACAGGCATTCGATTCATCCGTTATTGTTACTCTAAATATTAACCAGTTTGAATCCAATCAGACAAGGAATTTCTTAAATTGATGCCTATGCGGTTAGCGACAGCGTAACCCGACCTACTAGGCTTGATTAGCAAATAAAATTAACCAAAATAAAGGTAATGAATATCGCACAAAAACTGTTTATTACGCCAGAAGAGTACCTCGAAGGTGAAAAAGTTGCAAAATGTCGCCATGAATATGTTGATGGTGAAATTTTCGCAATGGCTGGTGCTAGCGATGCTCATGCGCGCATTTCTGGAAATGCGTTTGCACATTTGAAAGCGCAATTGCGTAGAAAATGCAGCATTTATATGAGTGATATGAAAGTCAACGTGAGCGAAACGAAATATTTTTATCTCGATGTGTTGGTGACTTGTGATAAGCGTGATTTGCAACAAAACTATAGCAAATTATATCCTAAGTTATTGATTGAAGTGTTATCGTCTACTACAGAGGCTTATGACTGAGGTAAAAAGTTTGAATATTATCGTCAGCTTGATAGTTTAGAGGAGTATGTTTTAATTTCACAGCAAGATTATCATGTTGATATATTTCGTAAAAATGCGCAAAAACGTTGGGAATTGTTTAATTTTTCTGATTTAGGTAGTCAAGTGTGTTTTGAAAGTGTTGATTGTTGTATTTATATGGATATTTTATATGAAGATGTGAGTTTTGAACTCACGTAAAATCACAATCCAGTTTAACCTGATTAATAGGGACGCTAGTGCATCCCTTTAGCGTGGCAACACTAGTGCGTTGTCACGAATTATGCTGTTGCATTTTTCCTAAACAACACTTTTTATATTTTTTACCACTACCACAAAAACATGGCTCATTTCTCTTTGGAAGCTTTGTTTGTTTTGTAGGCATAAAGTAGTTAGGTTCAATTTCAATAAGTCTTTCTATTTCAGTATCAACTTTCCATTCACTCTCAATATATTGAAGAACATCTAAAACTAACTTTCCAGAACCAGTGCATACAAGTCCAATGCAAATACTTTTATTGAGTTTTCGCCGGTATTTTTCTACTTTTGCTCTGAAAATAATATGGTTTGTTTTGAAATCAAGAGAGGTAGCTGGGCTTGAGCCAATTATATTTATAACAATTTCATGATTTGCAAAAGAAAATCTTCTGAAAATATTAGATTCTAAAACCGCCTGTGTTATTTCAAAAATACCATTAGCAAGTTCTCCTAATATTTCGTTATCTAAATCTAACAGATTAAAAGCAATCCATTTTGCTCCATCATTGCTTTGCTTAGATAATTGTCGTAGTAATTCTAAAATTTCTTCTGGCAGTGATAATGATAAGTCTGGTCTTGTTTCTACTTCACCTCTTATCGCCATTGCAAGATGATCAAAGACTTCTGAATTTGGAGGTATAATAATTCTGTCAATACTTTCGCCATGAGGTATAGGCATATTTCTTATATCAAGCCTATTATCTAAGTATGATGTGAATAAACCAAGCTCATCAGTAGCATATATTTCAGACATGTTTTGTACAGTCAACCGTCTTTCAATGTAATGCAAAAAAGTTTCTGGTGTTATATCAGCTTGTGTAATGAGGTCTAAATCAGCAAGACAAATTGAAAACGGAAAGTTTTGATCTTTAAAAAGCCCTAATTCTCGAACATCATTCAATTGTGTTGCAGTTCCTGCTAAATGGTTTAGTGAAAGAGATATTGAGTAAATTTTTTGGATGGAACCTTCTCTTATTTCAAGCTTTCTACCTGTTTCACGTTCAATAAAAACAGCTTTTTGAGTAGTGTTTATGTACTTCATGGCTCTTAGTACTTGAGTGTGAGCATCTTCTATATTGTTCTTTAAATCAGTTCTTAAACGCCCAGTATCTCCCCGTATAGACTCAAACCGAAATTGCTTTGCCTTTGCTTCTATTAGCAATAAGAATGCTCCCCATTTAATAGCAATATCAAGCTCTGTACTTTCCTTCATGTTCTTACCAGGGTTTGGATAATCTAACGTTTGATAAATGCATGAAGATGGAAACAACCTTGTAAAATAATTAGTACCCTTGTTTTCTAAATATTTTGCTTTGTCACTCTGATAACGTTGATAGAATTTGTTATCTTGCTTTACCACGTTTTCAAAAGCATCCCATAGTACATCTAAGCAATTTGACATATTACCAAGAAGAACTTTGCCTGAATTTAAGATATAAAGTGAATAACGTTGAATTTCTGTTCGTTGATGAATCGTATCTTTTGAAACACCAATAAGTTTTTTTAACGCGTCTGCTTCTTGTTGGAAGATAGGCTCTTTAATTGATAAGTTTTCTATATATACGGGAAAAATAGTTGGTATTACTTCATTAAATTTGCTAAAAAATGCAATACCATATGCATTATCAACACTTTCAAAAAAACTCAAAAATTCTTTTTCATCTTCAGTACATACCTTTTTATTTTTCAAATTTTCATATTTTTCTGCAAATGATTGAGCATATGCATAGAACTTATCCCTATTTGAATTATAAACAAATTCAAGATATTCCACCAAAGCAAATATAATTTCTACAGCTTTGGTGGGAGTGATGCCTATTTGTTTCTGAAACCAATTATCAAATTTTCCTTGTATCTCAATAATTCTACACGCTGTTTGCTCTGGATAGGCACTTCCTTTCACAACGTCAGATTGAAAAGAAAGCCAATTTGCTATTCTGTCCAAATTTGATGATGCTTCTTCAATATTGGTAGCATTGATTCTATTTATCGAACGTATACTTAAATATTGTTTAGCAAGTTCATAACATTGATTAAAATCTGAGTGAGTTACACATTTACCTTCATTTTTACCAAATCTTGGAATAGCGTGAAGTGCAACAGTTTCAATCAAAGCAGGATGGAAACCATTTTTATCTCCAATAGCTTTATCAATTGAAGTTAATGATAGCTGGGCAACCATAGCAGATAGCATTGCTTCAGTGTCCACCTGATCTAACAAGTTACAAAGTTCTTGTTCAGTATCTTGAATTGCAGTTTCTGAGAAAAGGTTACTCATTTACTTTCAATCTCAATTGGTTAAAAAAATTAAGGTGGGCAAACATAAAGATATTTGACCACCTCACTTAATTTCTGTGAAACCTAGCAAATCGAAAGTTGCTAGGTTTTGATAAATAGGATTATTGAGTTACTTTCAAACTCGCAGGAACCCCTTTACCATACACTTCAGGGTTATACATTTCCTCAGCATGGGTGGCCATGACTGCAAATTCACCACTGGCAATCGCTTGAGAAACGTAGGATAAATGGTAATTTCCTGCGGGTAAATAGTCAGAGAAGAACATCGCTGCGTGATGACGCAATTCTTTGTGGTAGAAACTCCAGAACGTCATAGCATATTCATGCCAGTCTCTGTTACTAAACCATAGAGAGGCACCTGCATAATCCCCTTTTGCTTTATCTGCATCCACTTTAGAAGCGGTGGCTAAATCACGATTGACAGGTTCCAAACCACCGGGTACAGGGTCATTGACCACGACATAATGACGTGGTGCTGGCAACGACAAATATAAATCAACCCGCACTAATTCACCTGTTTTTAGTTCCATCTTATTATCCAACAAAATCCATTTGCTTTCACGTTCAACATGATATTCACGCTTGACTTCAATGCCAGAATTGATCGCTGTAGCTTTTTCAGCTTTGGTGGCATAACGCATCCGCAAGGTATAGTAGAATCGCCCAATTCCCGCTTTGATTAATTTTACCGTGGATTGGCTACCGACATCTTCTGTTGCCATGGCATGTTCAAAGCTGACGGGTGGATTCGTCAATGCTTCAAATTTCGTTTGACCCAGTTGCGTTTCATTCAGAAAACTAGTGACCGTCATATTGGGCATGTCTTTTTCATAAACGCGCGCATAATCGGTCAAGGCATTCATGCAGAACATATTTTCCTGGGTATTTTCCCAATGCCCACGTTGTTTACGAGTTTGGGTAATACTTCTTACCAATTTAAAGGGCAAATCAGACACTAACCCATCATTTTGCTTTTCATCATACAAAACCAGACTGCTCAAAATAGCACACTGGGTTCGTAACGCAGAAGATAATAAACGTTGGTAACCATCGTCTAAATCTTCCGAAAAGGTGATTTTGCCACTGGTTTGATTCGCATGGCTCAAAATATCATTGGCCACTTCCTTACTAATTAACTTTGTGCCTGGTGTTTGTACTGCGGCTGCTAAAAATTCAGCTTTGCCAAATAAGTCCATGTTGGGTACATGTGATTCGTAGCGTTGAATATCATTGTGGGTCGTTTTACCCTGCTTGGCCAAAGCCGCTAACGCAACTGCACGAACCGTGGAAGACATTCCTTTGGAATAGAAAGAAGGCATAACATCTTTGCGCAACAAAGTTAATAAATATTTATGTAGATTCTTCTCAACTTCCGCTGGCACATTATGTCCACTAGCTCGTAACCAGTTAAATGCTAAGGCAGTATAAGCACTTAAGTAAGGATTAACTCGTTCATTTTTAGCGACCCAGAAAGCCATGCCGCCATTGGGTGCTTGGTATTCTGTTGCCAATCCCAAGGTTTTCTGTGTTAAAGTTTTACTTTCTGGCCATACCAGGCTTTCAGGTAAATAATTTTGCAAATTGTTGTAATGCGAGGCCATGACACCTTTGGTGAGCTTTTGTTCCCAACAGAAATAAGGATAATCACGCATGAATTCAAATGCTCCTTCCACCCCACCAATCACTGTGGGTGAAGCAATGACGGTCAAACCACCTGTGTCTGGATAAATGTCTTCAGGGAATTTCAAAGACTCGGTAATTTCCGCTTGCGTGGTAGTACCATATGTTGCAGCCGTTTCCAAAGCTCGACGTTTGCGGACTTGTAAGGTTTTTTGAAGACCATCTTGTTCTACACCATCCGTTGCAGTTGCGGTAAATTTAATATCACCCCCTCCTGTGGTGGCTAATGGCAACCAAACAGTTTGCCGTTGGCGCGCCGCAATCGTCACAGTTTGCTCTGAAACCAAAGGTGCTGGTAACATGGGGCCTTCTTCTTGCGGATCAGTGACGGGGCCTGCCGCTTCGATTGTGACGGTAATTTCTTTGTCTTGATCAGTACGATTCATGACATTAAAGCCTGCCACGAATTGATCACCACTGGTCAATTGGTTTGGTAACACGGGACGCAGTTCAATAGGCTGGTTAACTTTAAAATTGGTATCACTCAACCCCATACGATCGGTGGCAGTCACTGCCATGGCTAATACGCGCCAGCCCGTTAAATTATCAGGTAATTCAAAGCTGACTTGAGCTTTACCTTCTTTATCTGTTTTGATGGATGGATTCCAATAACTGACAAATTTGAATAAGGAACGCATGGTGGGGCCACCGACACTGCCATCACCACCGGTATTTGCGCCTTTTTTCTCAAATTTATGTCGACCTACCAAACGCATTAATAAACTGAAATTGGCCATATCTAGGTCATCCAGATTGTAAAAGCCTTTGTAGGGATCAAAGTAATCACGGCCTTGCTGTAACAAATCAAATACAGATTCATCTAGCACGGCAATGGCCAGTTCAATTGGTTTTGCATCCACATCAGATTGTTTAGGTTTGGCTTGTAAATCTAAAGTTACCTTGTCACCCGGGCGATACTCGGTTTTATCAGTTTGAATATCCACTACCAAAGATTTGTAGGGATCATTCACAGCCGTTTTCACGTAACCCATTCTAAAGGCTGGTTTGCCTAAATCGACTTGGTTAGCATCAATTGGTTTTTCCACCCGCGGTGAAACGACCATCACAGAAACGTAGAAACCTGGTGTGAAATCAGCTTCCACAGGTACCTCTACGATAGAAACACTGTCTTTTAAGGTAGTTATCCAGCTCTTCAGTACGCCAAATCTCTCGACAGTAACTAATGCTTGTGCACCTGGATAGGGATTTTTCACCAAATAACGTGCTGTATCACCGACCTTGTAACTGTTTTGTTCGGGAATAACTTCTAGCCCATTTCCAGGCGAAGTTTCCCAAACAAGGCGATGACTACCTGTTGCCCATTGTCGTAAGATTGTTTTGTGTTCCCGCCCTTGTGTGTCTTTAATCATTGCGGTTAAGCGATAGGTACCTGCTTTTTCGGGGGTGAACTCACAGATATTAGCACTTGCGGTAGATTTTGCTGCACAAGTTTGTTTGGTATCAACCCAAGTATGTTCATATTTGGTTAAATAAGCATTGCCTGCGCCTTTGACTTTGGCGGCTTTAGTTTCTTGACGTTCAATCTTGACTTTGATGTTGGTATCAGTTATTGGTGTTCCCTGTGGATCAATGACCACCATTTTAATTTGTGCAGGTTTAGTGGCTTGTAATACCCATTGAGTTTCTTTTAAACCGACAAAACGGTCGCGGCCCACATAACGGGCAGTCGCCGTATTAGCCACAAATTTACCACGATCATCACGTACGGCACTTTCTATCCGTAGTTTACCGTATAATACGGGGGATTCAGTGAGTGTAAATTCAGTATTTAATAATCCCTTATCACTAACGCTGTGTTTATCATCATCAAACACCGTCGTATCGTAATAATCATCTAAATGGACATCAAACTGAAAACCCTTGGCTTCAGGATGATTAGAAGTCAATGTGGACTGACTTAAGGTGGCTGTTACGCGCGTATTGGCATTGGCATAAGGGCCACCTGCATGCATGGTCGCATTAGTTTCAACATTGACTTTACCTCCCAATTGAAATAAGTCACCACTTAAATGTGTACGTACCCTAAAAGGCGAAGGCGTGAAATCACTGACCAACACCTTCATTGGTCGCCACCATTGATATGATTCATGATTGGCAAAATCTGCAGTTAATTTGAACTCATACCACCCCACAGCCGCTTTTTTAGGAACAGCATATTCACCATCAAGCCCACCAAATTCAGACAGTTCAATATCCTTACGTTCATGAACCACTTTGCCCATGGGATCAACAATTTTTAGATGATAATTTTTGTTGGGAGGAGGAATGAAAGCATCGTTGCCTTGATCCCGTACCAAAATTTTATATTGAATAGTATCGCCTGCTTTGTATACACCCTGAGCGGTGGTTCCCCAAGTACGCATATGCCCATACTGGTGACGCATGTGGGGATAGGATGCGTAGTCATTGCCGTTGCCATATTCGTACACGCGGTACTCTGAGTTTAAAGGCAACAAAGCACTATCTTTTTCTTTTTGGCAATGAATGAAGAAATACTTACCATCTTCTTTATAAGAATTTAATGTCTTAAGTTTGGGATCAAGTTTGGCTGTGCCAGGTAAAATCGCAATCCCATTTGCATCAGTCGTTGCCGTAGCTAAAACTTCAGGCGCTTTACTGTCTGCACCAAAGGTATCTTCCTGCAAATTAATTTGAACACCGACTACCGGTTGCCCTTTGGCAAAGTCCGTTATCCACACTAATGTATTGTGATGGCCCACTTTGGCATGGACATGAAATGGCGTAACTTGACTGAAAAACCAATTGTCAGGGTAATATCGATCTAATGTATTCGGTGTGGTATAAAAATGGCCTTGGATGACACCGGAATCTTCGGGTAATAACTGACGAATACCCAGAGGAATTTTGTAAGCAACATCTTGTACTTTCGTCAATTTGTGAAATTGACTTTGCACAGGAGACCAACCTTCTGGTGTGAGCGTGTGATAGTCAAACAGGATTTCATCAATATTAGTCACATAAAAAGGCACTTCACTATCAATACCTTTTTCTAATACACTATGACGATGATCAAAGCCATGACTGGGTTTACGGTGATCGGTCGCAAAACGCATATTCACTGATGCGGATAAAGGCCGTCCAAATTCATCTTTTAACTTGATTTTATTTGCCCGCACTTTATAGGTATGATACGCTTTCAACAATTCAGGTAGCCAAACTCGATAGACTTGGCTTTTACGATGGATTTGGTCAAGTTGATTATAGTTATAAGCATTGGCCCAAGGATCATAATCTTTTCTGCCATCTGCCAAATCTGGCACCATTTGCAAACTATTTTTCAGCGTATCACTGATCACAGGACTAGAAAAACGCAAAGCAATTTGTCGTTGCGGATCACAGCGGTTATTGTAATTAGGTCTATCTTTAGGTTCAATAATTACTTCATTTTCACTCAGGTTGGTACATTGAATGCCCAAAAATTTAAACTGAGGAAAAGTATCAAAACTGAGGACAGTAGAAAATTTCACTCCTTTTTCAGTACCTGCTGCAGACTCCAGTCCAGGTTCAGTAATTAGCTTAATGCTTGTATTTAAAGGCAAGGGTTTAAGCGGAGTGATTTTCCAACGACGTGCAGTGTCTGGTTCTGCTTGACCAGGCTTTAACTTCTCAGTGGTTGTAACCTGTAATCCGATTCTAGCCCGATTGGATTTTTCCATAAATACATGTTTTTCAACAGAGTTCCGTGTGACATCTTGATTAAAACTAATCCGAATTTCAGGCACACCTGGTGCTCGCCAAAACTCAAATGAAGCATAGCCAACGGCAGGTCTTTTAGTAATAAACTCATGGGTAATAGGTCTGGCTAAAGTTTGCCCCGACTCAGTTTTAATCCCAGGATGTACTGTGACATGATAGTGTGTGGCTAACTTTAATTTGTTTGCATCTGTCAACTCACAGGCCAGTGCTGAAGTATTTAGCCAGTGCCACTCACAATTTAAAGTAGGTGTGATGAGGATGGGAATTTCTGAACTTTCTCTCTCCATTTTACCCAAAGGCACAACGGGTTGATTAAATTGAAAGACAATTTGACGACCTGCAGGGACATCTTTACCTTTGGGGGTCACTCTGGAAATTTCTAAAGGCTTTTGTTTGTTAAGACTTGCAGAGTCAAAAGCTGCCCACGTAAATTCAGTTATAAATAGAAAACTGAATAATGTACATACAAACCACAGTAATTTTATCTTTCTCATGGGGCCATCCTCATACCTAAGAATTTTAAGTATAATAGTTTTTCAGATAACAGAATGCAAACTTTTATCATTTGTTTAGTAGGGAAAATATTAGGCAACTTCCTTTTTAAAAATCCATCACACCAACTCATTTATTATCTCGATACCAAATAAGTGAACGTGTTAGACCTTCTTCCAAAGAAATTTTTTGGTCAAAACCTAATTCTGATTGTGCTTTTTGGATGATAGGACAGCGACGATTGGGATTATCAGTTAAATAATGTTTGTCATCGCTGACTTTTTTAATAACATTACCTTGATAATTAAACATATCTTTGGCAATATCGCGCATTTTTTCAGCCAGTTGAAGCATAGAAACTTCTGGTGTTTCAACCCCAATATTGTAAGCTTCACCTGGGCGACCTTTAAATAATACCTTGTAATATCCAATCACTGCATCACTTAGATAGCAAAACGTTCTTGTGGGCGAACCATCAGACAGTAATACTATATCCTCATTATTGAAAATATTGGTTGCAAAATCCGCTGTTACACGCCCATCATTTGCTTTTAAACCGGGTCCATAGTTATTAAAGGGACGTACGATGGTGATTGGCAAATTGTGCTGCTGGGCAAAATTAACGCACAAAGTTTCGCAAACTCGTTTTGACTCATCATAACAAGCTCGTGGGCCAGTGCAAGAAACGTTACCATTGTAGGTTTCTGGTGTTGGAATGTTTTCAGAGGAAGGATCACCATAAATTTCACTGGTGGAAAAAAATAAAATACCTTCAACAGGCTGTTTCTTTTGTTGAGCTAGTGCATAATTTAGAATGTGGCGTAATCCATTGACGTTGGCATCAATGGTTTCAATTGGATATTTGCGGTAGAAAGGAGGAGAAGCAATAGAGGCACCGTGGATAATATAATGAAAATTCCCAACATCTTTGGGTATAGGCAGGGTTACATTGTGTTTAACCAAAGTCAAGTTAGGTTCATTTTCTAATTGCTTTAACCAAGCGGGCATACCTAGCATATAATTATCATAAACCGTCAGTTGGATTTGTGACTGCGTTGTTTTATTCCAATGCAAAATGGCCTGTACTAAATAGTAACCTAAAAAACCTGCTCCACCAGTAATTAATATATGTTTTCCATTTAAGGCGGTAAATTCCTTAGTTAAACTATTACAAATTTCAGCTAAATCATGATGTACTACATCAGCCGCATTTTTCATAAATTTTTTCTTGAGTTGGCATATGAATGATTTGAACGTATTATAATTTATTTATATTTTTTCAGTATAAAATTCTAGTCATAAGAATAGAAAGTACATCAATATCTTTCTCATTAGTTAATTTATTTTTTACAAAGACTGAAAGTGACTAACTGTCTTAATTTTCAAAAATTCGTCTGCCTCTTCATCTTTTGCACCTTCGTTAATCCAAGTTGGGTTTGTATGGTTGGGGACATTCATAGCTGCTGCAGTGTTTTTTTAGCCCATTTACCAAATAACCGCTTATTTTAGATTCATTTGAAGCACCAATTTTTGTCTTACTTATTCTACCAGATACATCTTTTGCTCAGCCTCATAACATTACTGGTGGGTATTTTGTTTCTACACCTATCGATCTTAAAATGACTTACCCTTTCTAAAAGATAACAACAGAATGTTAATGCCCATATAATCTGTAAATAAAATATGCTTAGTTATTAAAGCTATAAATAGGTGAAAATCTATTTTAATTATTGACAATATATAGAGAGTGTATTATTTTAGCAACATAAATGCATCATTGTGGTTTTTTTGCTAATAAAGTGTTGCATTTTTCTGTTTACTAGGTTAAGGTGTGCGTGTTTTGTTGGTAAATGCGCTTTTAGAGAGCGTTTTGGTAAACCTAAGCATAAATGATAATACTAACTATAGAATACTATACCTTGGTCACAATAAGATGAAGGTTCATGTTTTTAAAAACTTGTGTAATTTAACTGGAGAAACTATATGACTCAGAAAATACTTGCATTTGCTGTCGCTGCTGCGATGGCAGCACCCATGGCAGCTCATGCGGATGTTAAGTTGTCTGGCACTATCCAAGCTGAAGCGGGTGGGGCTCAAATTGGTCGAGTCAGTGAAAATGAGAAAAGTGATCGTTTAAGAATCACCAAAGATAGTTCAGGCGCCCTTCATAACGGCGGTCCTAACAATATCACCTTAGATATTGATGAAAATTTAGGTAGCTTCTCAGCAATGGCTCGCTATCAAGCAGACTTTAATACTGCCGTGAATGGTGGCTTAGGAAAAGGTAAAGAAGCCTGGTTAGGTTTAAAAAGTGATAATGGTATTTGGTTTAAATTTGGTACATTAACCAGTGCTTATAAAGCATCTAAAGGTTTAATTGATCCTTTTGGGGGCACTTCAATTCAAGCGCGTGGTAGTGCTGGTGGCATGAGTGGTAGCTCATACAATGCAGTGACTCGTAACGGTACCATGATTGGTAAAGATGGTAAATTGCACAATGTTGCAGGCTCAACCCTTGCAGGACAATCAACTAATCATTTTGGTTTAACTCATAGCAGTTATATCAAAAATGCCCTTGAATTAGGCGGTGATTTTCAAGGATTTTCTGCTAAATTCCAAGGTTTCTTTGATGAAACTGATATTATGGAAGGTGGTGGATCTCTTGAATTAAGATATACTGATCCAGGTGATATGTTCACTGTATTTGCAGCAGCTTCTTACACTGATTTAAAAGATTTAACTAACAAAGCTTCTGTTGACCGTGATAAACGTAACCAAACAGCTGATGGCCTAAAAAACTGGAAAGTAGGTGGCCAATTCAACATGTCAGGTCTTAAATTTGGCTTGCAATTTGAAGATGCTGAAATGGGTACCTTAGACGGTGGTGTGCAAGAAGCTTACGATATTCAAACTTGTCCAACTGACGCTAATTCCCTCTGTGGTATTGGTGGTAACGAAGATGGTGGCAAGTATTTAATTGGTTCTGTTGATTATCAAATACCTAACACTGGTTTATTGCTTGGTGGTTGGGTTGCTGGTTACAAATCTGACATTGATGACGTTGATAGATTCGTTGATTCTAAAGGTAACTACATTGACGAAGATGCCATGAGTTTTGCAGTCGGTGCAAAATACTTCTTCAGTAAACGTACTATGATGCATGGGGGTTATCTCCAAGTTGACAGTGATAACGACTTCCGTGATGAAAGTGTGTTTGGTCTTGGTCTCCGCCATTCATTCTAAGATTTAAGATTATTTATATAATCAGTAATCGGCTGACGTAAAAAAGGTAGACAATTTATATTGTCTACCTTTTTTATTGCTCTAAATTTAAAGGGTTGCCAATTTTCCAAAAACACTCCCAAGTAAAATTGGAGAGCAAGACAACGACCAGCAATCACTTACACATTCACAGATTAACCTAAACGTATTATCAGAAAAAATACGTTGCACAAAGTGGTAACTACATGCCTTTAATGAAAAACACCAAGAAATTAAAACAGCCCCCAGTTTTATATGAAAAAACCCAATCAATTATTACTCAAATGGAAAAAATTATTGGTTGCAAAATAATTACTTACTGGAATTCCTTCCGTGGAAGTGTTTGCGATACTGATGTGGTTGCATTGTACGAAGTTCTTAAGAAAATTGGACAGGGTGAGAAAGTCGCTATTTTTATCAAATCCAGTGGTGGCGACGTTGAAGCTGCGCTGCGAATTGTGAATTTAATCCGTGAATATTACCAAAATGTTGTCGCGCTTGTACCCTTAGAATGTGCCTCTGCTGCTACCATGATTTCCTTAGGAGCCGATGAAATTATGATGGGTCCATTAGCCTATCTGACTGCAATTGATTCCTCCTTACGGCACGACCTATCGCCTATTGATGAAACAGAAAATAGACGAGTCACTGTCAGCCAAGACGAGTTAGCACGCATTATCAGCTTATGGAATAAAAATTCTCAGCCTCATCATGGCAATCCTTACTCCGATGTATTTAAATACATCCACCCATTAGTTGTGGGTGCAATTGATCGTTCAAGTTCACTCTCAATTAAAATTTGTAAGGAAATTTTATCCTACCATATCAGTGATGAATCTGAATGTGAACACATCAGTAACCATTTGAATTATGATTATCCTTCACATAGCTACCCAATTACTTCAAAAGAAGCTAAAAAAATTGGTTTAGAAATTCTAGCGTTACCAAAAGAAATTAATGATTTGTTGCTCACTATGAATGAATTATACTCTGAAATGGCGCAAAAAGCCCTGACCGACTACGATGAATCAAATTACCATGACAATGAAATTTTGAATATTTTGGAAGCAGGACAAATCCAAATCTACTTTCAAAATGATAAAGATTGGAATTACATCAAGGAAGAACGCCGTTGGCAGATACTTAATGATGAAAGTTCCTGGTATAAAATTGAAAGCATCGGTAAAGAAAATATTAGCTCAAAACTGCATATTCGCTAACTTAGGAATAGGAATTAAATAACTTCCATAAGTTTTCAATCAAACCTGGCATGTTTTTAAAAACGGCCCGGTCATTTTTCAGATTTTATTTAGTTCACGTTCCTAATGGAGTGCAAAACTTATTTTGCAAGATAAATCTTGCACTCCTTCAAAGACAGATCTGGCAGGTTTTAAAAACCTGCCAGGTCTTGTTTCTGATTTTATTTAGTTCCCGTTCCTAAGTCTTAAATTTTGTCTACTTTACTGCTGCTCTCAAAATCTAAAGAATCGGAATAAGTTTAAGCTTTGTTCTCAAGCTTTGGTTATTGGGTATCAGATAAGTTAGAAAATATAGCTTTTAAACGTTTTTCTACCGCAGCTTCGCCATAATTGTCAACAATTAAATTTCTCCCTTGCAACGATAATTTTTCCCATAAATTTGTATCTTGGTAAACTTGGCATACCGCCTGCGCAAAATCATCAGGATTATCTGTAATCATCGCCGTTTCACCATGAGTCAAACCCATGCCTTCAGCACCAATCATAGTCGTCACCACGGGTAAACCAACGGCTAAAGCCTGGCCTATTTTACCTTTCATTCCCGCACCGTAGCGCAGGTAAGATACAAATAATCGCCTTTTAGCAAATTCAGGCTCAACTGTTTCCACCCAACCTACAATTTTAATTTTTTCGCTGGCAAGATTGCGCATTTTTTCTGGCATTTGACTACCAATTAAATATAAACAAACTTCTGGCAGTTGTTGATGAATAGTAGGCAATATTTTCTTAATTAAATAGTATACTGCGTCTTCATTGGGCTTATGGGCATAATTTCCAATAAAAACAATCCCTTCACTTCCATCAAAGCTAATTTTAGTTGATGGTGGTAAATGATGAATATTAGGAATAGTTGAAAACTCTATTTCAGGCAAAGATTTTTGTAAATGCAAACCATCAGCTTCAGTAATAACCAGCACGCGGTCTGCTAACAAACAGTTAGCCAATTCTTTACGTTTTGTCCAGGCAGCTTGTTCGAAAAGTTGTTGATTTTTTTCAATTTCTGCCTGACGCATTTCACGAATATAGTGAATATCGACCGTGTCGTACAAAATTTTGGTAGTTGGACAAGCTAAACGTAAAAACGGGATATAACGGTAGGCTATATCAACTCGACAGACAATTGCAAATGTATAAATTCGCTGTTGCAAAATAGTGGATAAATTAGTTTGTTCAGGAAAAATTTCAACACCAATATTTTTTAATGCTTGGCTATATTTAGGATTATTTTCTTGATTATCTGCAAAAAAAGTGACTTTATAATTTAATTTTACCAATAACTTCAATAAAGTAAATAAACGCAGTGATCCAGAATCTTCATCATAAGTGGGTAGTTTAGCTTCAATCACCAAAATACTGGGTGTATCAATCGTTTGTAGGAAAACAGGTGATTGTGTATCGAAGTATTGAATTTTCGACGATTCATCATGACACCACACACCAATGATATTTTGCGCATCTGCATCAGGAGAATCTATTTCTATCTGATAAGCTTTATTTTCTGAGTCTGGGATAGGTTCAAAATCAACAATGCAATCCCCATTATCTTTTAACACTAACGCACTGGAAAATACTGTTCTAACTATATTTTCATTCTCACGAATAATCACCCTAAGGTAACAAAAATTAACACGTTGGTAAGTTGCAACTGTAAAACTTAATCGACAAAAATTATTTTTTGGACTGTTTAACTTGAATACCAGCGCTTTGCCTTTAAAAAGAGGAAAAATATGATCCTGTGCTTTGGCAACTTGCCCAACTAATTCTACTATGTTTCCCGCATAAATAGATAAGTTTGGATATTGATGAGACAACGGACGTGGTGGAGGAATTTCGTAGGTAAAACCATTTGAATTCCTATGCGTAGTTAACCAGTTTTTTAAACGTTCATGTGTGATTTGTAATTGATTTGCCCAATATGTGGGTAAAGATGTATGTTGAGTCAATAAGATTTTGTTTAATTCAGTATGTGTTAAGCCTTGAACAAGCTGTTTTTGGTAAATTATTAACGTTTGTTGCAATTTTTCAATATAAGTTTGTAATTGTTGTTGACGTTTTTGCAAAATTTGAACGGCAGAAGCTTGCTCTGCCAGTTGTTTTTCTAATTGTTGTTGTGTTTGATTTGAGATTTGTAGTAATCCACGTCTTTCTTGGCTGACTTGCCAGTAATGAGTCAAAAATTCTAGTTGTTTATTGTTTGATAAAGCTTGAACATGTTTTTTCAAAAAACCTTGATAAGCTTGCTGCCATTGTTGATGAGTTGCAGCTTGTGTCACTTGTTCTTTGCCCCAAATTGTATATTCAGTTGTAATTTGAGGAATGTGATAAAAATTTGTTTTTTGAGAGAGCCTAAAAATCAAATCCCAATCTTCAAAAATATCAAAATTTGGATCAAATCCGTTGATGTCTAAAAAAAGTACTTGATTAATTAATAAATTAATCAATGGAATATAATTTTCGTAACCCAAGCGCGCTGCATCGTAGGCATCATTAAATTCTCCTGTGATAGCAGTAGTCGATTGTGACCATTGAATCAGGCGACAACCTGAATAAATGACTTGCGTATTAGTATTATCAATGGCCTGTGCTAATTCAAATAAATGTTCAGATAAAAAAATATCGTCATCATCTAAGAATGCAATCCATTCACTATTTGCAGCATCAACACCCTGATTAGCTGTATTTGCTCTTCCTTGAGCCTGAGTATTCGTCAGAAGCTGATAATTTAGCTGGGAAAATTCAGTAAGTATAGATTCGACAGCAGTGCCACCATCATTGACAATAATTACTTCGTCAGGTAAACGTTGCTGATTGACTAGACTGGTAAGGCAACGTTGCAATAAGGCAGGACGACTTTGCGTACGAACGATAACCGCAATACGAGCAGTTGGCATATGAATAGGTAGCAATGAATTGTTAAACGGTGGTAGGGGATGCTTTGGCTGAAACGGCTTTGATATCTTTGTGTGGAACAAATAGCCCACAGCCCATTTTTTTTGCTTGGCCTAAACCATTTTGCTGCAAGGTAATGGATTCTTGTGGCTGTAAATCTGCAATCATTAAACTGCGGGTTAATAACTCTCCATCAGGGGTGTTAAAATAGCGAGTTTTCCCACACAAAGCTTTACGACATTGAACATCAATTTTTGCTAGTTCAGCAATAGCTTGAGTAAGAAAATCTTCTTCGCTTATTTTTTCTTGGCTCAACACGTGTCGTGCAAATAATACGGGCGTTGGTTTCAAACTCTTTATTGTTGATTGGCCCACTTTTAAGCTGTGACCGTTAATATCCAAAATTTTATTGCTCAAAGTTTGAATATTTTCAATGTGATTTTCAGGCACACGCAGCATAAGTTTAGTTCGCCGTGACAAATATATCAGACTGTTTTTTTCATCTGGACGATACCAACCATTCCCTTCTTCTGTGACGTAAATTAAGTGCAGACCTGTATGTGGTTCGTCATTAAACCACGGTAACGCTTGTTGAATGGCTTGAGAAAGCGCCCAGGCATGGTCGACAGGCAAAGCGCAACATTGAATGTTAAAAATTACATCAACCACAACTTGAGAAATTTGGGCTACAAAATCATCTTCTTCCTGCCACAACATAAAGTTTTACCTGTTTAAATGAAAACGCCCTATTTTCTAATGATTAATCGTTGTTTGCAAGCAATATTATGTTTATTCTGTTAAGTTGTTAACAGTACGTTGTCTCAACGCTTCATATAAACATACACCCGTTGCAACGGAGACATTCAAGCTTTCGACTTTACCATACATGGGAAGACGAACCAATTCGTCACAATTATTTTTAGTCAGATGGCGCAATCCTTTTCCTTCAGCACCAAGTACTAAAGCGATTGGCCGATTAAAGTCCGTTGTAAAAATGGTTTGTTCAACGTCTTCAGCAGCGCCCAGTACCCAAATATTCTGAGCTTGCAGTTGTTGTAAAGCATTTGCCAAATTTGTGACTTGAATTAGTGGCACATTGTCCGCGGCACCGCTGGCCACTTTTTCCACGGTAGGCGTTAAACCACAGGCACGATGTTTAGGAATAATCACTGCATTCACACCTGCTGCATCCGCCGTTCTTAGGCAAGCACCCAAATTATGAGGGTCTTGGACGCCATCAAGCACCAATAAAAAAGGGGTTGTTGTTAATTGCGCGAGAAAATCTTCTAAATCAAGTTGTATGTGCTGATTTTTTGAATGACAGCGAATTACAATCCCTTGATGATGACCGTCATCGGTTAATTTATCCAAAGTTTTTTTAGGGACATATTGGACCGGTAAAGCTTGTTGTTGAACGATATTAAGCAAGCTCAACAATTTTTCATCTTGGCGATTTTGTTGTGCCCATATTTCTACGACACGCGAGACATCATTAGTGAAAATTTGGCGGACTGAATGTAGTCCAAAGACGTAATGTTTGCTGTGGCTCATGGGGTAATTGAAACTCGTTTTTTCATATATGATTTTCTTAAGTGTATTGGTACCTTTAAGATGAAATTTTTATTGTACGCAAAGCTACTAAATTTCAAAATAATTAATGTGTACTTTACTTGAATGTTAGAAATATTGATAACACGTTCGCGTGACACAAAATTGCTGTTAATTTACTTTAGGTAGCTAAAACTGAAGTTTTGGACTCCAAGCACATCAATTTGATGAAGTGGAGTGCAAAACTTATTTTGCAAGAAAAATCTTGCACTCCTCCAAGTAACATAATTTGTCTTGAGTAAATTAATGGCAATAACAATGTATATTAACTAACAACGTTTAATATAACGTCCATGTACCCAACCAACAATATCCATTTCACCATTAACCTCATCAATCACTTCCACCTCACGCCAACGACCTCGGCTGCTGATAATTTCAAGAGCAATGCCTTTTGGTAATGGGCTTACTGATAATTTTTCATATTCTGTGCCTGGTCCAACGCGAATATTAAGCAATGCGGTGGTGCAGTAAGATGATTCATCTTCCACATCATCTTCTCTTCCAAATAAACGAGATCGGAAGGTCTCCATTGGAAAAGCAGGGCCTGGATCAGTTTTTCTACTTGGAGAAACATCATCATGTCCCAAAATATCTTTTAGTTGATATTCTTGAACAATGAGATTGGAGACTTCTAACGCTGCAAACAGTTGTTGGGGCGTGTAAAGATGCCAGGCGCGCATTTGCGTATCATTTTTATGCACGGCTTCTATGACATCTCTTTGTTCATAAGGATCGCCAAACCAGGCTCTCCATAAACCATCCGATGAACGAGTCAAAGTCCCTGCATTGTCGAGTTCTATACCAATTGAATATTTATTCATGCCAGATAAACTTTGCCAGGTACTTCTACCCGCGTGCCAACCAACCCGATTAAAAGGCACCATTTGGGTAATATTGCCATCACGACCAATTACTAAATGTGCAGAAGCTCTTGCCTGGCGGCGAGTAAACCAACTAATGGACTGCTCTGCACTCCTACCGGCAGTGTAATGCATAACGAGATATTGAGGATACAATTCTCCACCAATATTTGGAGAGGTACGATAAGGATAAGGTGAACCGTCTTCGTGACAAAGGCGGTGGTCTATTACTCTCATAAAATTATCCTTTGAATATTTTGTATGATGGTCAGATTTTTTTATGCATTCCTAATGCTGGAAACACATTACTGGAAAATTTTGTTTTTCTGATATGTCAAATAGATAGATTGCAACATTTGTATCGAAACATAGTCTATTTTGTTAAATATACTCAAAATAAATGGAAGAATGCAAGGTTTATCTTGCAAAAAAGCTTAAATAAATATCTTAATTATTATAATGAAATTGGCACTTTCATCTAAAAAAGACACAGTTAAGAATCTTTACTTTAGTGAAGAATTTCTTGTTTTATGCGCTCTATTTCTTCAACAGATAAGCTTGTAACTTTTGCAATAAAAGCTATATCAGAACCTTCAATTAACATTGATTTGTAGTTTTTTTAAAGTTTCCAATTCACCTTCTTTCTTTATAGGCAATTTCTTTCCAGACTTTCATGCTTTCCAGGAACATATTAACATCCTTTCTATTGTGTACATTTTCCAAAGCATGCCAGTCAACCTCGCTCATTTTATCGTGGTTAAATAGTTGTTGAAAGTAATTATACAACAAAGCAATGAACTGCTTACTTTCAGAGTCCAACAAGCTTGAAAAGATTTCTACAAATATTTATCGCTTTCACGTTTTTTGTATTGTTTGGAAATAAAGGATTTGTCGAGCAGTTCACAATTTTCAAAGTCAATCTCTTTGATCCAATCAAAAGGGGCAAAGGATTCAATGAGCTGTCAAAAGAAGATTTTGTTGGAGAAGAGTTTTTTGTAGCCCAGATCGTAGAGTTGAGGCATATTTTTGAATTTTTTTAATCATTGCCACAACCATTTTGGCTAAAGAACAAGCTGGATGGGGTTTGTAACTTGTTCCCAGACATTTGAATGGGGTTACAAACCTAATCCTGCTAAAAGTGGTAATCAAGTCGCACTCTATACTCATGCATCAAACTTTGTTTTGCAAGATAAATCTTGCACTCCGCCAAGTGCTAACATGGTTTGTCTTAAAATATTAACTATTGTCCGCTACCATTACTTTTCTGTGGTTGCTGAGATTTTTGGAGCTGTTGATGGTACATGGCCTCAAAATCAATATGTGGTAACAATAAAGGGGGGAAAGCAGCACGCATCACTGTATTGGAAAGTGCTTCTCTGGCATAAGGAAATAAAATAAACATACAAAATGTATGCAGCATATGTTCAATATGATCGTCAGGAAAACCTTTCATGGTAAAAATACCTGCCTGATGGACTTCTACCAGAAAAGCTGTTTTTTCTTCGTTACTGGTTTTGACTGTTGCCGTAATTTTCAATACTGCTTCGTAATTACCATCTTCCAGCTTTTGCGTTTCCTTAGAAATTTGTAATTCTGGTGATTTTAATCCCCATTGTTGGGTAAAAATTTCAGGAGAATTCGGTGATTCTAAAGAAAGATCTTTAGTGTAAACTGCTTGTACCACAAATTGCTCTTGTCCATTGCCCTCAATGGTTTCAGGTGTATCTGCCACGCTTACTATCCTTATTTGTTGAGTAAATTAATTAAATACCAAACCTTATTTGCCTTTCACCAAAGGTAAATTGGCATTTTGCCAAGCCATGACACCACCTTTTAAATTATAAAGGCTTTCAAAGCCATTCTTTTTCAGCGTTGAGCAAGCTGACGAGGAACGATTGCCTGTCATACAACTGGCAATAATGGGGCGGTCACGGTATTTATTAAGTTTATCTATTTTACCAGATAATGTACTTAATGGGATGTGGATTGCGTTTAAAATATGGCCTTGCACATATTCACTATCTTCTCGCACATCTAAAACGATGGCATCCTCATGATTAATTAGCAAAGCAGCTTGCTGTGGCACTAGCGTTTGCGCACCTCCTAATCCAAATCCCAGTAAGCTCCATAATACTAAAACACCTACCCCTACAAACCCTGCAACTAAAAAGGGGTGACGACTAACAAATTCAAGTAGTTGTGCTTCCATAATGCTTAACAGGTACCTACTTTACTGGCTTCTGTGGCAACCCCTAATTTTTTCAAAACAATGGCCATAGGACAAAATCCGGTAATACCACTTTGAAATAAATTAAATCCAACAAACGCAGTAAACCACATCCAATAAGGGTGATGATAATAGCTTAGTGCTAAGGAAAGCATGACAAAAAAACCAGCCATCATTACAATAATACGTTCAACAGTCATAATTAAACTCCTAGTTTTAAGCACAAAAAGAACAAAATACTTCTCGCATCATACTGATTAATTTTAAAGTACGTGCGTCACTCACTCGATAGAAAACTCGATTGGCATCCTTGCGAGAAGCAAGAATACCTTTGTCTCGCAAAATGGCTAAATGTTGCGAGATATTGCTTTGTGAAGTCCCGACCCGCTCTACAATACCCTGCACACTATATTCTGCCTCTCCTAGTGTACATAGTATTTTTAGCCGTAAAGGATGCGACATTGCTTTCATTGAACGAGAAGCCCGTTCAATATCTTGGTCGTGGGTCATCAATTGAGATTGAATATTATCTGACATACATTTTGATTCCAAATAAATACGGTATTTATCACTCACGATAATCGTGCTGCGGCATAAAGTTAATCTTTTTTCTCCTTATCAGTCCCAACATGTATTTTTAAAGAAATTAGTATATTATAATATTATTATACAAAAATTATCAGAACAGATAACAAATTAAGTAAATTACGCTATAAATAGTCTAAATTCAAAATGTTATAAAACGTACATTTTGTTAATTTTTCTCTTGCTTAATGCACGTAACATATGATTTATACACATTTCAAGCTTACTGAATTCCGTTTCAATTTACAATGAGGATGAAAATAACCAATGCATAAATTAGTCTTGCTTAGACATGGTGAAAGCGTTTGGAACAAACAAAAACTGTTTACAGGCTGGACAGATGTTGCTTTAACCGAAAAAGGACATCAAGAAGCGGCCAATGCAGGTAAAATTCTTAAAGAAGAAGGCTATACTTTTGATGTTGCCTTTACGTCTGTGTTAACGCGGGCAATTAAAACGTTGTGGTTAGTGCTGGAACAAATGGATTTAATGTGGATTCCAGTTCATCGTGAATGGCGCTTGAATGAACGTCATTATGGCGCTTTACAAGGTTTAAATAAGCAAGAAACCGCGCAACAGCATGGTGAAGATCAAGTAAAAATTTGGCGTCGCAGCTATGATATTTCTCCCCCCCCTTTAGAAATTTCAGATCCTCGTCATCCTAGCCATGATCGTCGTTATCAAAATATGGATGAAAAAGCACTGCCCGTCACTGAATGTTTGAAAACAACGGTTGAACGGTTTTTACCTGTGTGGCAAGATGCTATTATTCCTGAAATTAAGCTCAATAAACGCACTCTTATTGTTGCGCATGGTAACAGTTTACGTGCATTGGTAAAATACCTTGATAATGTACCTGAAGAAGAAATCGTTGAAATGAATATTCCAACAGGCGTGCCTTTGGTATATGAATTAGATGAACATTTGCGTCCAACAAATCATTATTATTTAGGTGATCAAGACGAGATCCAAAAAGCGATGGAAGCAGTTGCTAATCAAGGCAAAGCTTAGTTAAAAATATTCCTGTCGGGTTATAGCATTCACTTAACCCGGCTATCACAAAATATACCTAAAGTTCATAACTCAGTTGGCCAGTTTTCAAAACATGTCTAACAAGATAAATCTTGCACTCCTAGAAGTGTTGATGACACGCTTGCGTGACACAAACCGGGGATGAAATTCTCTAAAACTCGTTTACCTAAAAATGCAGGATTCCGTCAAATTTCATAGTAGGAATGAAAGTATGTATTCAATCCAAATAAAAGTAAGAGACTTCTTTTTGCAGGCTTCTTGTTGCTTCATTGAGCTGTGCAATGGCCCGGAAAGATTCTTCTAATGCATCAGCCGTCTGTCGCATACCTTCACTCACATCTCCCATAGCATTTGTGATTTTATGCGCATCATGAGATTGATTTTCCATCGCAATATTAACCTCGTCAAAATTAGCAGATAGCGATTGTATTTGTTCAATCATATCACCAATTTGGTGATTAATGTTCATGACATCTTCTGCACTTTGCTTAACAGCACTGATGAATTTATCCATTTCTGTTACGCCTGTTACAACCGCCAGTTGCATTTCATGCACCATTGACTCAATATCTAAAGTGGCCACCGCAGTTTGATCAGCCAATCGACGAATTTCTCGGGCAACCACATTAAAACCACGACCATATTCTCCCGCTTTTTCAGCTTCAATGGCTGCATTTAGAGATAATAAGTTGGTTTGATCAGCGACTTTATTAATGGTTGTGACAACACTGGTGATATTTTCAGTTTTTTCATTGATAGTTTCTAAACGGCTGGAAACAACTTGTGAAGCGCTACACATACTTTTCATCGTTGTTCGCATTTTAGAAAGATAAGCTTGTCCTTCTGTCGCTGAAACTACAGTTTCTGATAGTCTGGTCACCACTTGTTTCATGGTTAACACCAAATCAGCAGCCACTTGAGATATGTTAGCAACCGATTTTTCAACTTCGCTAGCATGTTCTACTTGATTAACCATTGTGGATTGTTGTTGCCTAGAACTAGTCATGAGTTGGTTTGCAGAAGAAGATACTTGCGCGCTAGAGTGTTGAATTTGTCCAATTAAATTACTTAGGGATGTGGACATAAAGTTGAGGGCGTCTGTAAGAACATCCAATTCATCTTGTTTATTTTTTTTGGATATCAAAGTTTCATTGAATGTTGTTAGGTTACCTTCACTGGCTTGCCTGGCAAAACAGGTCAGCTCACCTAGCTTTTTAAGAATGCCGACCACTGTGATAACCGCAAAAATAACGGCTAATATACCAATGAATACTCCAATAATTTGAATAATAAGTAGCCAGTCAACTTTTTTCTCAGAAGTTTTTTGCAACAGTACCACAGCAAGATTCATTTCTTGTAATAAAGAAAGGTTATTGTCCATCACCCATTGAATATGTTTTATTTTATCTGTATTAGAAATCAGTAAAACTTCCATATGAGAGGCAAAAGTTTGCCACATGTGCTCAACCGTTGTTAATTGGGCATGTGCAGCCCCTTCTGCAGGGGGGCAATAACGGTATTGAGTTTTAGCTAAATCTAACTCTAATGGCGCTTCTCCGCCATCTTTCAATGCTGTTAATGTTTGAGAAAAAACAGTCATTGTATTTCGGATTTGTTGTTTCAAATCTTTAGGATATTCACCTGTTTTAAGATAGGTTACATAGAAAAAAAAGACTTCTTTGGTCATTTTTTGAGTCAACATGCGTTGACGTCCCGCCAAATTAACAATCAGACTATCATCTTTTTGTTGATAAATAATCCAGATAGTTGCAGCAAACATACTTGCAATGACTAAGAACAGGGAAATAATGCAAATTCCTAATTTTTGTTTAACAGTCATTGTATTTCAGTAGTTGCGGTGTAGTAAAAATATTTTTTGAACAAATTTGATATGTGCCACTGCTATTTAAGTTAACCACCCTCAGCCCTTCCTTAAATAAGGAAGAGAGAAAGAAAAGGGGTTGGAAAAATTCTTAACTTAATAGCGGTAGTCCATGTATGGAAAATAATAATGTTTAACTTACACACTTCTTCAATAAGGTACTTCTTTTAATGCCTTATCAAAAGTAATATTTTTCTCCATCATGAGTGCTAATCTAGGTGCACGGCTTTTTACCTGTCTAGCCCAAGATGAATTTAGCATTTCTTTTGCAGCAGTTTCATACTCACTTTTTTCAATAGCCGTTAAGGCCTTTTTGAACTTCTTTAAACGTGGAATACCTAAGTTAAATGCCATATCAACTAAAACACATTGACGTATATCTGAAAGCTTATAAAAACAGTTGATCGCTTGGCTAACCTCTTGAACTGCAATGGCTAAATCTTTATCAAATAATAACATGGCTTCATTTTCAGAAATTTCATCACCGACTTTCAGTACTCTACCTAATTCTTTTTCTGCCGGATCATTTCTTAAATTATGCCCAATACCCACTGTTGGTATGCCTTTGGTGTCTAAATAAACGTGTAACTCCAATCCTTCATGAATTTTTAGTTCTTGAAACAAAGATTTTTTATCCACCAGATATTCTCCTACCTATTAACCGCCACCACAGCCACCACCAGTCTCTGAACTATTTTCTGGAGAAAAAGCTCTTACAAAAGGGTTGTAGACAGCAACATCAGCTAGAACACTGACACCAAAAACCGCTACCGCATAGACATGATCAGCACTTTGGGTCTTTTTATCTTTGATTTCTTTGGCTAGTGGTGTGTAATGCTCGCTCAAACTTGTTAAATAGTTTTGTCCAAGTCGAGTCACTCTGCGGGTAGGATTATAGAAAAAAAAGGTGGCAACTGTTGCAATTACCAATGCTGCAATGGTCAGTAAGAAATTTTGCTTATTGGTTAAACTCAGGTAGATTTTAGCTAATGCTGCACCATCAAGTATCAATAAGGTAATAGCCATCACTAACCATGGAATTAATTTCTGTTGTGCTGTTTGAAGGAGATGTGAATCTTCTAAACCTTGGTAAATAGGTTGTAAATATTTGCTAACATCTAATGCAAGCACTTCTTTTGCTTTTGTGGAATTTTGTACTGAAAAATAAATGGTTTCTTCCAAACCAGCTTTTGGGCGCTCATATTCTGAGTGAGTATGCGTACTTTGTACGCGGGTTGAATCAGCTTTACCTGTGATTGACAATAACCCACGTTGCCAAAGGCTAAATAGAGCGACTAAAAACACGCTTTTGCTACTGCCATTTAAAGCTGCAATACTTAAATAATCAAATTGGTCAGGTGTAGGTAATGCATTTTTAACACTGCTATCGCTCACTTGAATAATTAATTTGCCAATGCCTACACAAACAACAGTAAGCCCAATAAAATAAATAAGAAAAGTCATTTCTGACATTTGTGTCAGTGTATCTAACATAGAACGACCTCCATAATTCATGGTTAAGTAATATTAAACTACTATCTGCCAATATGATTTTACAGTACTTCTTTCTATTCAACCAGCCTTGAAAAGCTTCAATGTAATAATGCTAATAATTTATATTTTTGGCAAATCATGACGACCTTTAAAAACATGATAGATTTATCTTACTAAATCAAGTTTTGAACATTGGCCAGATCAGAGTGAACTTGGGTAAATTCAGTTTTTTTAGTAAGCTTAAAGACTTAATTAAAAGTAATTTGTAGATTAGCCTGACAGTGGGAAGCTCAACGTTGAAACAATTTTGGAACATTTATATTTTCGACAATAAATCAAAGCACGATTTTTACTATAAATTATTAATTGTTTTTATACTAATTTTATGTGCCATTTTTTGGGGACATATTTTGGAAATTAAGTATTCACACTGTGTTGATTTTGGATGTTCACTTAAATTTACATTGTTTAGTTCCCTCATTATTACGCTAGGCCCATTATTGTATTTACTTCTATCTGCAACCTATATCATCGGCCTTATTGTAGTTGGTCTGTCTCTTAGTCTTATAATTTTAATTATTATCTGGCTATTTTTTTTAAAGCCAAAATTTGTACACCTACTTTGGGCTTTAATTTGGTTGAGCATAGGTTTTATCATAATGCATGAACTTGTTGGCTAACTCTTAATCTGTTATTTCGGATAATTGTATGGTAATGTTGAATAAAAATTGTGGGTATAGTTATTTTAGATATGACTATCTTAATGATATTAGTAAGTATAGAACATACTAATGATAGGAAACGCATCTGTCGTAACAGATGTGCTTCACATTGTTCAACACCTTCTACACGGACTATATTGCCTGGTAGCCAAAAAAAGTTCGCGGATTTGACAAGTACGAAACGCAAAATTCATGGAAATTGCTATGTTTCAAGCTACTAAAGTTGGTAGCAATGCTACTGACGAAAAGAAATCAATTTGCCTGAATAAATTCAAACATTAAATATATTAATAAGTTGGCATTTGTGGGTCGACATCGCGCGCCCATGCTTGAACACCACCTGCTAAATTAATTAAGCGATCAAACCCATACTGTTCTAAAAAGTAGCCTACTTGACGACTTCGATTACCTCGGTGACAAATGACGACAATTTCTTGTTCTGGATTAAGCACATTGGCCTGATCAGGTATTTGGCGCATGGGGATTAATTGTGATCCTGGAATTTGACAAATTTGATATTCCCAAGGTTCTCGCACATCCAATAATAAAGGATGCTCTGCTGGGTCTAAACCACTTAAGTAATCTTGTAACTCCTGCGGGGTAAAATGTTTCATTGGTTTTCTACCTAAAGTGAATAAAATTGCATCTTTATAAGGATAAATTTGTCGTAAGTCAACCCATTTAGCCGCGTTTTATCTCTCACCTCTACTTTTTTCCCTATTTCCCTGTTATGATTAGCAAGTGACATTATTATGTTGAATTTAGGAGCTATGTGTATGAGGAAAAATAGACGTCAGTATCAGCTTGCTATTTTAATTATTGCCCCATTTATCTTGCTAAGTTGCCAGCCAGCTTATTATTATACGATGGAAAAATTTGGTTTCCACAAGCGGGATTTGCTTGTTGATGGCGTTGAAAAAGCGCGAAACTCTCAAGAAGAGGCTAAAGAGCAATTTAAGTCCGCGTTGGAAAGATTTAGTTCAGTTGTTAACTTTGATGGTGGTACCTTACAAGAAAAATATGAACAACTCAATGCAGAGCTAGAATTGAGTGAGTCCAGAGCTAACACAGTGCATGATCGCATTACAGAAGTGGAAAATGTGGCAGATGCTTTGTTTATTGAATGGGAAGAAGAACTTAACAAGTTCTCCAATGACAAAATGCGTCAAATTAGTCAACGTAAATTATTTGATACGCAACAGCAATACACCAAACTAATCAGCGCGATGAAAAATGCAGAAGAAAAAATCGAACCTGTTTTGGTGACTTTCCGCGATCAAGTTTTGTTTTTAAAACATAATTTGAATGCTGAAGCGATTGCGTCCCTAAAAGGGGAGTTAATGTCTGTTGAATCAGATGTGTCAGTGCTAATTAACGAAATGGAAAAATCCATCGAAGAAGCAAACAAGTTTATTATGGCTAATAATGAAGGTAGCTAAACTTGTCTTTCAGTGGAGTGCAAAACTTGTTTTGCAAGATAAATCTTGCACTCCAATGGGTAGGTTTTTCTCTCGTGCACTAAGAATCTGTTTAAAGTTTTTTTAGAATGATAGCCAAAAAAGCTAGCATAACGAACTGTAGACTAGAATTGAGGTTTCTTTCGCAGTTTTTCCAAAG
>JADGDF010000219.1 GCA_016745055.1 Thiotrichaceae bacterium
AAAACAGGCTAACCGCCAACTGGATAAAATCCGTATTACTGTCGAACATGTAATACGAGCTCTTAAAATCTTCAAAATGCTTGCGCTTCGTTACCGAAATCGTCGTAAGCATTTTGCTCTACGGTTTAACCTTATTGCTGCTATATATAATAAACTAATTATTTAAGCTTGTTAACAAGTTATTTCGCAAGAGGTCTAATGTGAAATGAGTTAATTTTCCTGCAGGCAATACATTTTTGGTTGGACAGGTAACCCTGTCCATAGCATTTGAACGTTTGGAAGCAGGTTACAAATCTGCTCCTACATAGTAAAATTATCGACTAAAGTTTCCAAACAACTCATTACCAAGTAAAATTTGGTAACTAAAAATAGTCAAGTAGGTTTGTCACATTTTTCATGCTCTTTAATAATATCCCACCCAAACGCCATTTTCTAATTCCCGAAGTTGTACAAACTTCTGCGATGGATTGTGGGCCTGCAGCTTTAAAATCTTTGCTGGAGGGCTTTGATATTCCAGTCAGTTATGGACGATTACGCGAAGTGTGTCAAACCAGTGTGGATGGTACCTCAATTGACACTTTAGAAGAAATTGCCAATCAATTGGGCTTGGAAGCAGAGCAAGTCATGGTACCCATGGAACATTTATGGTTACCAGAAACACAGTTATTACCTGCTATTACAGTTGTGACTTTACCCAATGGATTAACTCATTTTGTTGTATTGTGGCGAAAGCATAGTAAATTGATTCAAGTCATGGACCCAGGTGTTGGTAGGCGTTGGCTGACGCAAACCCAATTGACTAATGATTTACTATTTCACACACAACAGGTGACTGTTGAAGATTGGTATGATTGGGCCAGCTCAGAAGATTTTTGTGTACCTTTACGACAACGCTTGGAAGCCCTGGGTATTACACAGGCAGGTGCTGATGGATTGGTGCAACAGGCATTAACCAAAAACTATTGGCGGCCTTTAGCGGCTTTAGATGCGGCTATCCGTATGGTAGCTTCATTAATCCGTTCAAAGGGATTATATGCGGGTGAAGAAGCTGCAAAAGCATTGATTTTGTTATTTGAACAATCCCAAGCTGTCACTTTTGAACACAGCCCCATTCCTGCTTCCTTCTGGTCAGCTCAACCTGTGCCCAAAGATGAAACGCAGCTATTATTTCGCGGCATTATTCTGGTTCAAATTGCGGGATTACGTACAATCACAGAAGAGTCGCTTGAAGAAGTGCCTTTATCTCCTGAATTATCTTCTGTCTTGACTGATACACAAGTAAAGCCAGAGCAACATATCTGGCAGTTACTCAAAAAAGATGGCTTATTGCTACCCAGTCTAGTATTGGTTGCTGTAATACTTTCTGCTTTGGGCATGACGGTGCAAATTCTATTATTTAAAGAATTACTGGATGTGGCACAACAGGTGACATTCATAAATCAGCATTTAAGTGTCTTTAATGCATTGTTCATTTTAATATGTATCCTGATTCTACTCAATTTTTCTATGTTTTCAGCCATTACTCCTATGGGCAGGCGATTGGAAACTTGGTTGCGACTAGCGTTTTTGGAAAAAATTCCCCAATTGGGCGATCAATACTTTCATAGTCGTTTAACTTCAGATATGACAGAACGTGCCTACGAACTCAAATTAGTTCGAACTTTACCAGAATTAGCCTTGCAATTTTTAAGCACCCTGTTCTTAATTTTATTTACCACCATCGGCATTATTTGGATCAATCCAAACAGTTTTTTATTAGCGATTCTGGCCAGTGGTACGGTGGTTGGACTCTCTTTTGCATTTCAACCCGTATTGAAAGAGCAGGATTTACGATTTCGTACCCACGATGCAGCACTCAGCCGTTTTTACCTAGACGCATTGTTAGGTTTAACACCCGTTCGTACCCACGGCGCTGAACAAGCATTGCGCAATGAATATGAAAGCTTATTAGTCAACTGGATGAGGGCAGGTTGGGATGTTGGTCGTACCAATGTTTTTGTGAGCACGGTGCAATGGGGTATTAATATTACACTAGCAATATGGATTGTTTTTGATTATGTAGCGCAACATGGAGAAGCCAGTGGTGTATTGGTGTTATTATTTTGGGTTATGCGATTACCTACTTTGGGCCAACAATTATCAACAATTACCCAGCAATATCCTGCGCTTCGCAATCGTGTATTACGTTTGTTAGAACCTTTGACTTCCCCAGAAGAATCTGAACATTGGTATTCCCAAGCATCTGAAAAAGCACATGTTGAAACAAAGACTGCTGTTGACATACATTTCAATGAAGTTAGTGTTCAAGCCGCTGGGCACGAAATTTTACATAATTTAAATGCTCACATCACTGCGGGGGAACATATTGCTATTGTTGGGGCATCCGGTGCCGGAAAATCCAGTTTAGTAGGATTATTACTAGGTTGGTACCACCCGATGGCAGGTCAAGTCAAAGTGAATGGTGAATTACTACAAGCAGAGGTATTAAAGAATTTAAGAAAAGCAACAGCTTGGGTTGATCCGGCTGTACAGCTTTGGAATCGATCTTTGCGTCATAATCTTTATTATGGCAAGCAAAAAAATTCAATTACGTCATTGGATATTGTATTAGAGCAAGCTGAATTATTGGATATTTTGAATAATTTACCCGATAAGCTTGAAACAACGTTGGGTGAAAATGGTGGTCTGGTTTCTGGTGGAGAGGGGCAACGGGTACGCTTGGGTCGAGCAATGCTGCGTAATGAGGTTAAATTGGTCATTTTAGATGAACCATTTCGAGGATTAGATAGAGACAAACGTCAACGACTATTAACTCGTACACGTCAATATTGGCAACAAGCCACACTGATATTTATTTCCCACGACATTGAAGAAAGTCAAACATTTAACCGTGTTTGGGTCATGGATAAAGGCCAAATCGTAGAAGATAACCAACCACGAATACTCATGCAACAAGCTGATAGCCACTATAACCAATTAGTTGCAGCGGAAAAAGTCGTTAGACAAACTTTGTGGGAAAGCGAAGAATGGCGACATTTATGGTTAGAAAAAGGGCAATTGCATGAAAGAAACTGAACAAATGCAAACTTGCCTTTGGCCAGCGCTACGTTTACAAGAAGCAGTAAGTACTTTGGCCTTACGGGCTGGTTTATCACCGCAGAAAGTGGATCAACTCAAGCTCAGTGGCTATTTTGGACAAATGGATAATGAATCTATTGATGCTTGGTTGCAACTAACGGCTAAAAAATTCGGCCTTGAAATACAGGCCGTTGATTTAGAATATCAGCAACTTGAAACCCGTTTGGCCAATATTGCACCAGCGATTATTCGTGTACCAGGTGAAGAGGGATTACAATTTTTTCTGGTACTCAAAAGTCATCGCAAAAAAGTCACTTTACTTACTCCACAGCGCAAAACCATCAAATTACCTGTCGCTCAATTACGCCATTTACTCGCGGAACCTTTGGAAACCCCTCTCACACCAGCTTTGCACACTTTATTGTCAGAAATAGGCATTCCTGAAGAAAGACTATATCAAACCCAACAAGCCATTTTACATGAACAATTAGGCACAACGTCTGTGACTGGGTGCTGGATTTTACGGCTATCTCCTGGAGATAATTTTCTGAAACAAGTAGGTTATGCACGTATTCCACAGCGACTATTTACTGTTTTAGCAACCAGCTTTGCAGTCCAACTATTAATTTTAGTAAGTTGGTGGTTAATTGGAGATAACGCCTTGGCAGGCCATTTTCAATGGACGTGGGTCACTGCCTGGGCATTATTACTACTATCAATGGTCCCCTTTCAAATATTGACTGTCTGGGTACAAAACCTTCTATCTTTAGAACTAGGCAGTTTATTCAAACGACGATTACTCTTCGGTATTTTACAACTCAAACCAGAAGAAATTCGTCACCAAGGGGCTGGCCATTTTTTAGGTACGGTGATGGAAATTGTCTCTTTGGAATCGCTCACCACAGGTGGTGGCATGATTGCACTCATGGCTTTTATCCAATTAATACTTGCCACTAGTGTGTTACTCATGGGTATTAGTGGTGAATTGCTTTCCTTGTTATTAGCGATATGGATCAAATTTTCGCTTTGGCTATGTTGGATTTATTATCGTCGTAGTGATCAATGGAATATCGCTTATTTGGAAATCACTAATGATTTAGTCGAACGCATGGTTGGACATCGTACTCGACTTGCACAAGAAAACCTTGAAAATTGGCATGATGAAGAGGATCAACTGCTGAAGCGTTATCTAGATGCCTCTGTACAGCTTGATCATAGCAATATTTGGATCAAAAGCCTCATTGAACAAGGCTGGTTTATTGTTGGCTTACTTGGCATTGCCTATGCCTCTACCTATGAAACTTTCACTACCACTGACATTGCAATTAGTTTGGGTGGTATTTTATTGGCTTCACAATTTCTTAATTTATTAGTATTAGGTATGACTAGTTTAGTCAGTGTTGCCGCTGCTTGGAAACGTATTAAAACTTTATTTTTTGCTGCAACACGCAATCACTTAAAATCATCTCCCCAATTTATTTCTTTGGGAGAATTGAAAAAAAGACAACGGTTTGAACCCGTGTTAAAGGTCAACAACCTAATATTTCAATATTACCCTCAAAGTCCACCAATATTACATAACTGCGGTTTACGCATTGAAAAAGGTGAACGTTTATTGTTAGAAGGCACTTCTGGCTGTGGTAAATCAACATTAACTTCTATTTTAACGGGCTTACGCGATTTTGAATCTGGTAAGCTACGACTTTGGGGTATAGAGCAAAATTTAATCGACCAACAAGTATGGCGTCAGAAAATTGTGACAGCTCCACAATTTCACGAAAATTACGTATTTACCGAAACCTTTGGTTTTAATTTACTGATGGGTAGGCGTTGGCCACCCACGTTTGAAGATATACAACTTGCTTATGAAGTTTGTGAAGAACTAGGATTAACTGATTTATTAAATCGTATGCCCAGTGGATTTCAACAAATGGTAGGTGAAAGTGGTTGGCAATTGTCGCATGGTGAACGTAGTCGATTGTATATCGCACGTACGTTATTACAACAAGCTGATTTAATTATTTTAGATGAAAGTTTTGCCGCCCTTGATCCTGAAAATTTGAAACAGGCTTTAATTTGTGTATTCAAAAGGGCACCAACACTATTGGTGGTTGCTCATCCATAGTTTTTTGTTCAAATTGAAGGTGAAAAATATAATTGGAAAAGTTCAATTTGAAAACAATAATTATATTTTCCATAATAATTATAATTAATACCTAAAAAAATATACCAATAATTACAAAACTGCCATAAAGCCCTCCTCAAAATTTAATCAGTCATTTTTTCAATAGAGTTGTATCACGGAATTTAAGATGGTATTTTGCGAAAAGGAGGATATAAGAAAGAACAAGTTTTGTAAACTTAGGAGAACGAGTATGA
>JADGDF010000049.1 GCA_016745055.1 Thiotrichaceae bacterium
TCAGATTGTACTTGTCTTTGGTGGCAAATACTTTTTCGCGAAATTTAAGTGGGTTAGTCATGTATATATTATGACATATTATTACACATCAGCTATACCTATATAGCCTACGCGCAATTGCCATAAATCTTGAATAGGCTAGAAACGATATTCTACACCAGCAAAGTAATGGCGGCCTGCCAGAGGTAGATCTTTGGGTAAATAAATCAGTCCCCTTGAAGTCGGTCCTAAACTGGGTTCTCGTGCATCAACGTCGAATACATTCCGAATACCTAAACTGACCTGCCACTTATCATGCGGCACTTTATAATGTAAAGTTAAATCTGCTATTGTGTAATCATCTACAGAATCTCGTGGGTCGTTATACAAACGTTCTCTTTTACCAATCCAACTTAGGCGACTATTTAAATGCCAATGCGGTGAAAATAACCAATCACTACGTAGATAAACTTGGTGACTAGGTACATTACCAGCATCATGGTTATTGTCCTTATCCTTTGCATTTAAATAAGCATAGTTTCCCTGAACATTTAAATATTCTGTGGCTTGCCATTTGGCTTCAAACTCAAACCCTTTGCCATCTTGGGTACCTACATTTTGGGCAGTAATAGTAGACGTTGATTCGTCAGGCATATAAGTGACTTTATCTTCCCAACGATAAACAAATACATTGAGGGCAAAATGTAAGTCTTCTTGCATTCGATAATCAAATGCTAGCTCACTTGTATTGATGACTTCAGGCTCTAAATCAGGGTTACCCAACTTCACAGGATTATTGACAGCGCTTAATTCATAAAAGGAAGGGGCACGAAAAGCTCTGCCATACAATAATTTGGTACTAAGTTTAGGCGTTGTTTCCCAAACCAAAGCAAAACGAGGATTAGTCGTACTGCCAAAATCAGAGTAATTATCATAGCGAAGACCTGTCGTTAATTCCCAATTGTCTGAAATTGACCAGGTATCCTGGATATACGCGTGCCAGTCTTCACGCGCTCTTTCAGGAATAAAAGTATAAGGTGTGTCAGTTAAATTAAATAGAGGACTACCAGGCGGTAAAGGTTCTTTGGTTTCCGGATTAACCCCAAAATTGGAGATTTGTCCCACTTTATATAAATCACCGTAGTGATAGCCCGTTCCTAAACGAATTAGATGATTGTCAATGCCTTTGTAAAATCCAGATAAATTAAATCGCCCATGACGTTCGTTAAAACTAGGATTGCCAATATATCCTTCAGGATAAACGCCACCAAGAAGATAAGTGCCTGGGGGGAAAAACCAGATATTGGTTTCTGGTTTGGAACTGGTACCATAAAAACTGGCTTGTGCAGTCACATCCCAATTTTTAGTAAGTTCAGGATTATGATAAGTTAAGTCAGCACTGACCCGTTCGTCTTTATATTTACCGTTGGGATCGAGTGCTTGGGCATTACCTGCACCGGTTTGATAGTTAAAACGACCTTTATAACCAACTCGCAGTTGCCACAAATCACGTTTAATATCCATGCGAGCATCTAATAGTTTATAACCTAATTCTGCTGGCCCTGGAGCGTAAGAGGCATTGGTGCCATAAATTTTATCAAATAATGTTTGCGCATCTGCTTCAATTTCTTCAGTGTGTCCTTGAGTCGTTCTATATTCCAAAGAAATAGCGACATCATTATCCTTCCATTTACCGCCATGTAAAACATAGCCTTCATAAGTATCAAAACTACCAGCTTTTGCACCAACCTCTGTACCGTTAATATCTTTACCTGTTTTGGTAACAATATTAATCACGCCTGAAAAAGCATCAGCACCGTATAAGGCAGAGCCTGGGCCACGAATAATTTCAATTTGTTTGACCATTTTTAAGGACATACCTTTACGATACACACCTTGACTGCCTACATACAATTTGTTGTAAGGAATACCATTAATTAAGAGTAATACCTCAGCATTGTTGTCGGAGTACAATCCTCGAATACTGTAAATAGGCACGTAACCAAGGCTATATTTTGAAACATGCAATCCAGGCACACTTTCAAGTACTTCATCTAAATCACTGGCACCCATTGCTTTAATGTCTTCAGCCGTAATTACTGAAGCAATGGCTGGCGCTTTAAAAAGGCTTTGTTCAGCTCCAGTTGCAATCGTCACAATAGGAACGTTCATCAGTTCTTCTAAAGACAAGTTTAGTAGGTCTTTGATAATGATTCTTTCTTCAGCAAATACTAACGAAGTACTTATACTTGCTATCAGTAGAAATTTAAACAGAATTTGTACAAACCACTTCATGACATTTCTCCAAGTTAATACATCCATAATTAGCATGGATTAAATTTATTATTATGTGTTTTAAACTATAGAAAAAACTTAGTTTTGACTGATTTTTATCAGCGCGTGGATATTTCTCTGATTTTAATTTTATTCTCTTGTATAAACAAGGGGATAAAACTATTACAGAAAAAATAGTATAACGCAATTTGTTTAGTACCCGACAAAAATTGTTACAAATTAGAGAGTGAAAAAGAAGCAACATGGCCTAGATAGGCTAATATGGCGGGATAGTAAAAGACACGCTTGTTAGCTCATTTTGCAGGCTATTTTATTATGTCTAGAGGTAAAAGTACTTGTAATCGTTTTCTTATTTTTCATATGAGTTACAAACTCAGTCATTTTTTTAATTATTTGAATATGCCCTATACATCAATTTTCCATATTCCCAACGGCGTTTTACACGAGAACAGGTTTTTATCTGTTTTCAAACATTACGAACGGGGTTAAAACCCCGTCAAGAAAAGATTTTTACGCGTTTATACTCTCTTCCTTAACTAGCTGTTATCGAATCAAAACCTTTTCCAACTCAGGAAATTCCAGATTTAACACAACTATCTGCATACCCTTCAAATTTGTTTGTAATTTTTGAACAACTGATGAGTTTTTGTCGTAATAACGGTCTAACCAGTCAAGACAAAAGTTTAGCGTTGTTTGAAATGATTGATCATTTTTTTGTAATAATGCGGTTTTTGCAGCTTCTAATTTAAGCTGTAATGTTTGTTTGACAAAATCCTGTTGAGCTTGAGTGAGGAAAGTAGATTCTGCAGTGTCGTTATAACGAATAACAACTAATTGTTTCATTTCTTGCCAGACAATTTGAGGTAAATTCTGCCAACCTTGGGTGGAAGGTGTTGCTGTTTCAGGGACAGGGGTAAACGTTTGTTGTCTGCCTTGTAATAAAGGGTAGCTATTCACTTGGTGGATATGTACCGCTAGTTGTTCACTTAATATTTTCACATTAGGTAATTTTACAGCTTCCAATTGTGCAACTTTTGCAATTAACTTTGTACGCCACTCTTCTAGGCCAGACATGGGCTGCGATAAAGTTTCCGCTGCTTTTAATAAAGCTATGGCCCCTACTGGGTCTTGCATTAGAGATAAACGATAATTTGCCGTATTGAGTAAATAATTCAACTCTGCTTTTAAAGCAATATTAGCTGTATCCTGTGGATTTTTTACCTGCTTGGCAAGGGCTATGAGTTGAACTTGTGCAGCTTTTTGCTGTTGTGTGAGCCATTTGAACTGGCTACTTAAGGTAGTCAATGCTTCTTGTGTTGAAAAGCTAGCTTGCTGCATTTGCAGTTCTTTAAGAACTTGAGAAAGCTGGATTAATGCTTGTCGTTGTGAATTTAATTGTAACTGCAATCCAACAACCATGGCAACTAACACAATAAATACAATACCGCCCGTAATAATTAACGGGCGGTGTTCTGCTGCGAAAGTAGACAAATTATTTTCATCACCATCACTTTCGACAGGATGACCACTTTGTGGTTTTATTTTTCTACGCGTCACTGGATTTATGAATATTAGGCTGATGTAAGAAATATAAAGCTAAAGCAAGCGCCAAAATCGAAAGCGCCAAATAGGTCATTTCTAATGGGGTGTTAAACTCCATACCTAGTACCATTTGGAAATATTTAACTATTAATGCCATAACAATAACTTTGGCAATTTTGTCCTTTAAAGCATCCAGTGAGTGAATTTGTAAAATGGCAGAAGCTTCCCCATCTTCGGCTGGATCGATGTGGGAAATAAACAGCTCATACAAACCAAAGCTGAATAATAAAAGCACAACAGCAATCAAGTAAATGTCAATTGCGCCAATCACATCAGCAATCACGGAAGTGTGTACGTCAACAGTGAGGTCATGATTAATATAGTAATTCCAAACGTGTCCAAACATTTCAAACATATCAACACTGCCAATCACAAATAAAGTGAATGAGGCAAGTACGCTGGAAACCACAGCAAATATAACTAAAAAGCGCGTACTCCACAAAAAACTCTCAAACAAATATTCAATCATGCCTGAATCATTTTTATCGTTGGCTTTATATTTTTCTTCCTTCTGAATATCACCCATAAAGTTCTTCCTGTTTTTCAATGATTAAACTGTGATATATTATAAACCTTTTCTCAAATCGTGTGAATTTAATACGTTGCGCTTTTTTTACACTTGTTTGCTTTACTTGTTGATACCTCTCATTTTACTGCGTCTTTTTTGGCGAAGCTTACATTTGCCTGCTTATCGACAACGTTGGACAGAACGTTTTGGCTTTTGTCGCTTGCCCAAGCAGCCTTATCTTTGGATACACGCAGTTTCAGTTGGAGAAGTGCAAGCTACCCTTCCATTAGTACGTTACTTGCAACAACACTTTCCCCAACACTCTTTGTTAATCACAACTATGACGCCCACGGGTGCAGAACGGGTACGTACTTTATTTAATGGCAAGGTATTTCATGCTTATTTACCTTATGATTTGCCAAATGCAATCAACCGATTTTTACGTCATGTTCAACCTTCCTTACTCATCTTAATGGAAACAGAATTGTGGCCAAATTTACTTCATACTTGCCAGCATAAAAATATACCAGTCATTCTTGCCAACGCGCGTTTATCCAAACGTTCTTCACGCCGTTATCAATGGGTTAAATGGTTAATTCAACCTGCTTTGACCTGTGTTTCCACTATTGCTGCCCAAACCGATGCAGATGCAAATCGCTTTTTGAGTTTGGGAATGCGAGCAATGCAAATTAAAGTCACAGGCAACCTTAAATTTGACCAACCCATACCTGACAACTTAAAAATTCAAGCAAAAACGTTAAAAGCACAGTGGAAAAATCGCCCCGTTTGGATAGCGGCGAGTACGCATGAAGGTGAAGAAGCGCTTATTTTATCTGCGTTACAAACGATTAAACAAAATTTGCCTAACAGTTTGTTAATTTTGGTGCCCAGACATCCCGAGCGTTTTGGCAAAGTAGCCGCTTTATGCCAATCTCAAAATTATACTTTGATAAAACACAGTGAAGCGACACAAATTACTCTAAATACAGATATTTATTTAGGTGACACGATGGGTGAATTACTAATGTTATATGCCACAGCAGATGTTGCTTTTGTTGGAGGGAGCTTGGTACCTGTGGGTGGACATAATTTATTGGAACCAGCGGCGTTGGGTTTACCCATTATTACAGGTATGCATACGTTTAATTTTACGGCAATTACCCTGAAATTGACAAGGCTTGGTGCAGCAATTCAAATAAAAGACAGTACTGAATTAGCTGATGCAGTCAACATTTGTTTGACTAATCCCAATTTGCGCCAACAAATGGGTTATCAAGGCAAACGAGTGGTGCAACAAAATCAAGGTGCTTTGCAGAAATTAATCAATGTTATAGAATGCTATATAAATTAAAGGAGAGTATTGAAATGTCAAAATACGGATGGGTTTTATTGTTATTTACGCAATTTAGTTATGCAGATAAAGCAGAAGATTTTGATTACTATGTGCTAGCATTAAGTTGGCAATCTGCATGGTGTGAATCACGACCAAACAGTCGTGTATGTGCAACCCAAACTGCCAAAGATTTTGGCGCAACAAACTTTACTTTACATGGTTTGTGGCCATCAAACAAAGATAATCGTTCCAATAGTTATGGTTATTGCAACTTACCTAAAGCAACTATTGAAGCGTATGAAAGCAAACGTTGGTGTGAATTGCCAAAATTAGAATTATCGAGTACCGTGCGGGGTGATTTGAAAACATATATGCCTGGACAAGCAAGCTGTTTACAACGCCATGAATGGTATAAACATGGTACTTGCTCAGGCTTATCTGCTGACCAGTATTATACATTATCACACCAATTAGTAAAATTATTCGCCCAAACCAAATTTAGTCAATTGATTGCTGACAATGCAGGTAAAATTGTCAAACGTGTGACTTTGCTGCGAGCATTTCAAAAAGAATTTGGAGACAGTCGCTATTTATCATTGCAGTGCCGAAAAGTGGAAGGTGAATCCCTGTTAACTGAAATCAGAATTTACCTAAAAAAAGACTTACAAAATGTGGTGTCAGATTTAAAATCATTATTACCAGAAACTAAAAAATTACGTGGTAGAGGGACTTGTCCTCAAACTATGAAGATTGATGAAGTTGGCATGGAATAAGTTAAGGTTATGTTTTTCACCCCTCCACCTAATACGGGAGGGGAATTTATATCCTTTGAAAAGCTTTAAGCTAGTTACTTTTCTCTGAATTGGTGACGATTGGCAAGAAACCATTCGTAAGTCGATTGAATACCTGTTTTTAAAGGGATTTTTGGTTGCCAGCCCATATGACTTAAACGAGTCACATCTAATAATTTTTTCATCATACCATCAGGTTTAGTGGTATCGAATTGTAACTCACCTTCATAACCCACAACTTCTTTAACGACTTTGGCTAATTCTCGGATAGACACATCTTCGCCAAAACCTACATTAATAATTTCTGCTTCTTCGTAATTTTCTAGCAAATATAAAGTGGCATCTGCTAAGTCTTCAATGTGCAGAAATTCACGGCGCGCATTTCCCGTTCCCCACACAGTAACACTAGGTATATTCTGTTCTTTGGCCAATTGAAAACGGTGCATGAGTGCAGGAATCACGTGAGCATGTTTTAAGTGAAAATTATCACCTGGCCCATATAAATTAGTCGGCATAATGGAGATAGCATTGAAATTATATTGCTGCCGATAAGCTTGACATAATTTGATGCCTGCAATTTTGGCGATGGCGTACCATTCATTGGTAGGTTCTAAGGGACCTGAAAGTAAATATTCTTCTTTCATGGGTTGTGGGGCATGTTTTGGATAGATACACGATGAACCAAGAAATAAAAGTTTTTTAGCCTCACTGCGGTAAGCTGCATCAATAATATTGTTTTGAATTTGCAAATTATTGTAAATAAAATTAGCAGGATAAGTCGTATTTGCGAAGATACCTCCGACTTTAGCTGCCGCTAACAAGACATAATCTGGATGTTCTGTTTCAAAAAATTGTCGCACTGCAACTTGTTCAAGCAAATCTAGTTCTTCATGGGTGCGCACAATCAAGTTTTGATAACCTTTTTGGGCCAAAATTTGATAAAGCGCAGAACCAACTAAGCCGCGATGTCCAGCAATATAAATTTTTGCGTCTTGAGAAATAACTGCCATACGTCTTACTCGTGATAGTTAAATGTTTGAAAACCTTTTTGCTGGCAAAAATAGTCTTGTTTGGCTTGTTTTAAGTCTTCTTCAGCCATTTCTGCCACCAATTGTTCAAAAGTGATTTTAGGTTGCCAACCCAGTTTTTGTTTGGCTTTTGTCGCATCCCCTAGTAAGGTTTCGACTTCTGTGGGTCTAAAATAACGAGGATCAACTGCCACTATACATTGCCCTGTTTGGACATCATAACCTTTTTCATCAATGCCATTGCCTTCCCAACGAATAAGCATTTCTAATTGTTGTGCGGCAGCATTAATAAAATCCCTGACTGAATGTTGCTGTCCAGTAGCAATTACATAATCATCTGGCTCTGACTGTTGCAACATCAACCATTGCATTTCGACATAATCTCGGGCATGTCCCCAATCGCGCTTGGCATTTAAATTACCTAAATATAAGCAGTCTTGTAATTTGAGTTTAACCCTTGATAATGCGCGAGTAATTTTACGGGTGACAAAGGTTTCTCCCCGCAATTTGGACTCATGATTAAATAAAATGCCGTTACATGCATACAATCCATAAGCTTCGCGGTAATTAACAATAATCCAGTAGGCATATAATTTTGCCACTGCATACGGTGAACGTGGGTAAAAAGGTGTGGTTTCTTTCTGAGGTGTTTCCTGAACTTTGCCAAATAGTTCTGACGTTGATGCCTGGTAAAAATGAGTTTTTTGTTCTAACTTTAAAATACGAATGGCTTCTAGCAAACGTAAAGTCCCCAGCGCATCAGAATTTGCCGTATATTCAGGCGTCTCAAAAGACACAGCGACGTGACTTTGCGCGGCTAAATTGTAAATTTCGTCAGGCTGAATTTCTTGAATAACGCGGATTAAATTTGTAGAATCGGTCAAATCGCCATAGTGTAAAATGAAATCACGGTTTTTTTGGTGCGGGTCTTGATATAAATGGTCAATCCGATCAGTGTTAAACGAAGAAGCACGGCGCTTAATGCCATGAACTTCATAATCTTTTTCTAATAAAAACTCTGCTAAATAGGCGCCATCTTGTCCTGTAATACCGGTAATCAGTGCTTTTTTCTTATCCACATTATCTCCAAAACTTCTAAATTTTCGTAGCTGAGTGCTATTTTATAGTGTTTCCTCTTTTTTTAATAATAGTTTATCGAACAATTTTTTCTGATTCATTTTTATGTTCCTACGAGCTAATTTCATTTAGTACATGTTGAAAAGTCAATATTTTTCAAAAACTTAATGTTCGTATTGTTTTTAGTCAGTTTGAGTGCTTCAGAGAGTAGATTATCATCTATGACAACGCTGGTTTTCACTGGTTTGTTGTATGGTGGGTATATTTGGTAGAGTATAGACATATGTGGATTAGTTTGTAAACGTTATCCTAATTTTTAATCAATTGTTTCGGGAATGGAACGAAGTGGATTTCCCGAAACAACTTAATTATCTATTTTATAATGATTTTCGCCTGATATTTCAAATTCCCAGCTAGTTATAAATTCTTCTTTGTGGATTTCTATCTTGAGCTTTTCTCATATTGTTACGTGCTGTGTAACGGCTTTCCATGTTTTAATAACGATGCAATTTTCTTATTTTCTTAAAGGAGAAATAATATGAAACAAGATTGTAGATTAAAACATGGCAAATTTGTGTTATTTATTATGTTACTTATATCTAGCAGTGTTCATGCTGATTTAAATGATGGTTTGGTCGCTTATTATCCATTTAATGGCAATGCCAATGATGAGAGTGGGAATGGTAATGATGGCACAGTTAATGGTGCTACTTTGACTGAGGATCGGTTTGGGAATGTTGATAGCGCTTATATGTTTGATGGTGTTAATGATTATATTGTAATCCCTAATTCAGAAACACTAAATTCCAAACGTATTACAGTAAGTGCCTGGTATTTTTCCACAGGAACTTTTGGTAGCACAGGTGCAAATAACGTAATAATCCACAAACCTTATACAAGTCACTCTTATCCACATTACCAGTGGCATGTTGGAGGAGCTGCAAGATATTCTATTGGTGAATGGCACCACATTGTTGGAACTTTCGAGCCAGACAATTCATATGATACTGATGTTTTTATTGGAAAACATGGTAATTTATCTACTGAGTTATACCACACACTTGGAATAATTGATGATATCCGCATTTACAACCGCGTCTTATCTGAAGAAGAAATTCAGGAACTTTATTCTGAAACTAATGAACCACAGGTAAGTTGTTCTGAGGAACCTGCAACTTACTCCAACGAAACCCGACAAGCAATTTTACCTTGTTTAGAAATACCTTTGTACACTGATATTAACGGTAGTTCTATTAATATCACTGGACTATACTCGGCTGTCTTAGAAATACCTTTTGGTTTTTCTGATTTTGAGGCGAAGGAACTGACTTTCTTGGAAATAATTGAAGAGCCTAATCCAACTCATGCTCGTTTTAATCCTGATAGTGGCGTTTTGGATATTCCAAGAATTGACGTACCTACTACCGTACCATTATTAGTGGGGGGAACCGTACCAGGCCCAACACTTCAATGTAGTGCTGAATTGCAACAATCCGCTTTAAGGCCTGAAGTCTTAATATTGCAAGAATTTGATTGTAATTTACCTTGATTTTATCAAAGGAGTAAGGATAGAATAGCTTCCATAAGTTTTCAATCAAACCTGGCAGGTTTTTAAAACCTGCCAGGTCTTGTTTCAGGTTTAATTAAATTCCCACCCCTGAACAAGTCAAAATATTGCTTTTAATAATTAGCTTATTTATTTGAATTTACTTGCATAACATCCATTAATACTGCAATAAATTCCCCCAAGCCAAGGCATGGCCTTCAATATCAACAACCCAATCAATTAAAGGTTGGAGTGACCAGTGCAAGGGATGCATAGGAATGGTACCTTCATGACCTTCTGAATCATGAATTTCACAATGTGTATGGTGGATTGGTGCTGCAGACCAAGCTCTTTTCGGGGAACGCATGGTAGCAACGCCTGAAACTGTGCTTAACATTTCTAAATGGTCTAAATATTTGCCTTTACCCCGCCGGACATCAATATCAGCCGTGGTTGTTGGGTCTAAAATGAAACCATCCCATCCTCCCTGGCCTGGCGTCACAATAAAATAGTCAGGATGAGTTTCTAACACTTCTCGACAAGAAAAGCCGCTAGGGTGAATTTTACCCAAAGAAAATCGAGGCTCAACCCAAAGACTAATTCTGACATTCGCTTTATGTAAACGTATTTCGCCCCCTAAAAATAAGGCCCCAATCGGGTCTTTGTGCCACACCCAGCCCAATAATTCAAAGGCTTGTAATAACTTAATGCCACACCAACGCTGGTACAAATAAGGTGTATCCGCAATTTCAATGGTACCATTTAACAGTCCATGCAAAAAACCTGGCAAATATTCATCTGGTTGAATCAAATGCTGGGCGTAACGACGTAAAGATGTCCAAGCGGGAGAACGTGGATAAGGATCAGGTAGAGTAGCTGTTGGAATACAACGTTGCTCAATTTTACGCAACAAGGTACTTCGCGCATGTTCCAATTTCGTTTGGGCTTCATCCAAACGTTCTCTCATGCCTAACAAAGTCGCCCGGTCATTTTGGGCATAATTGGAATCACCTTGCTGAATACGTAAGGAATCGTCAATGTATTTTGTCGTTCTAACGTGAATTTTGGCTAATGCTGTTTCTTGTAATTCAATTAAATAAAGTAACCAACGCATGGGTCGCACGTCAACTTCTGGTACAGGGACGATACTGATCCAATGCGCGGGTAGTAAGCGTTTTCGGGTGTTATCGTATTGATAATCACAGGCGCGGCGTGAAAATATCGCTTGTTTGGGCGAAGCAGAATAATGCAACATGACCTTACGTGTTGCATCTGTGGTTTGCAATTCAGTCAATAACTGAGGGATCAATGCCGTTAACACATCAATTGATTTAAGCAATGCTGTTGTATTGGCTACTGACCCAATACCTGCCGTAACTTGTTGGCTACCATGCAGACCTGAAGCCAACAATTCTGACGAAAAGTGCTTTAAATCATCTACTAAAACTTGAATAAACGGATTCACCACCCCTCCATTTTAAGAATACTGGTCATTTTGCATTTTGTTACCAAGAAAATACTTATACTGCTTTCACAAGCTCCTCAGAATTTTGCGCTGCAGGAACGGCCCGTTTTGCAATATTACGATAACGTTTATCAAGTGCCGCTAACAATCCTCCCAACGCCATAATCAATGCCCCTAGCCAAATCCAACGAATAAACGGTTTATAATAAACCCGCATACTCCAAGCTTGTTGAGCTAAAGGCTCGCCTAAAGCAACGTAAATATCTCTTGTAAACCCAGGATCAATGGCGGCTTCCGTCATTGGCATACGTTGTACCAGATAAATGCGTTTTTGTGGCTGTAAAAAAGCAATTTCTTGGCCATCCTTAAATACACGCACACTACCTTGATCAGCTTTAAAATTAGGGCCTTCAAAAGGTTTAGTACCTTCAAACAGAAATTGGTGACCTGCAATGTCCAAAGGTTCATTGGGGACTACCCGTACATCTTTTTCCACACTGTAGGCATTCGATAAAATTACCCCAATGATAAAAATAGCGACACCGATATGTGCAACCGTCATACCGTAAAAACTTTGGGGAATGTTACGCAAACCCGACCATAATTGAGTTTTATGTTTTAACTTTTGACGTAAACCTTGCAAACTGGTCAAAAATATCCAGAAGCCTACAGCAACGCCTGGAATGGTCAGCCAACTTTTATAGCCCATGTAAAATGTAACCAAAATGCCAACGATTAAACTAATACCCAAAGGTAGCCATAATTTTTTGAGCAACGGCGACAATTCATCTTTTTTCCAACGGACTAAGGGTCCAATACCTAGCAGAAAGAACATGGGCGCAGTGATGATTAAAAATACAGTACCAAAATAAGGGGGACCTACTGAAATTTTACCCTGGCCCAGAGCGTCTAAAAATAGTGGATACAATGTCCCTAATAATACAGCACCACAAACAACAACAAGTAAGACATTGTTGATCAGCAAGAAACTTTCTTTGGAAAATAACGAAAAATTTCCGCCTCTACCAACGGAAGGTGCTCTCCATGCATACAATAGTAGCGACAAGCCAATGATCACGCCTAAAAAGGCTAGAATAAATACTCCTCGCGCGGGATCACTCGCAAAAGAATGGACTGAGGTTAAAACGCCTGAACGCACTAAAAATGTGCCCAATAAACTCAGTGAAAATGCCATTATTGCTAATAATACTGTCCAGTTTTTAAAAGCACTGCGTTTTTCTGTCACAGTTAAAGAATGAATTAACGCCGTACCCACTAGCCAAGGCATGAAAGAAGCATTTTCAACTGGATCCCAAAACCACCAGCCACCCCAACCTAACTCGTAATAAGCCCACCAACTGCCCAGTGCAATACCTAAGGTTAAAAAGACCCAGGCAATTAATGTCCAAGGGCGTGACCATCTAGCCCAAGCGCTATCCAATGTGCCACCCAGTAGTGCAGCGATTGCAAATCCAAATGCCACTGAAAACCCGACATAACCCATATACAACATCGGCGGGTGAAAAATCAGTCCAGGATCTTGTAATAGAGGATTTAAATCTCTACCATCCATAGGTATTTGAGTTAAACGGTCAAAAGGATTAGACGTTACTAGAATAAATAATAAAAACCCTATGCTGATAAACCCCATCACGCCCAACACGCGGGCAATCATAGCTTGCGGTAAACTGCGACTGAAGATTGCGACAGCGACTGTCCAAATAACTAAAATTAAATGCCAGAGTAATAGTGAACCTTCATGACCACCCCACACACTGGAAATTTTATAAATTTGCGGCAAGGCACTGTTGGAATTACTGGCCACATAAGCAACTGAAAAATCGTCGAGGATAAAAGCATAAGTTAAGCACCCATAAGCCAAGATAGCAAAAACCAGTTGGCCTGCCGAAGCAGGACGGGCCACTGCCATCCAATTAGGCATATTTTTGGCCGCGCCCACAATGGGAAAAACTGTTTGTACAACTGCTAAACAAAACGCAATAATTAAAGCAAAATGTCCAAGTTCAGGGATCATGAAGTCCTTTCCTGTTGTTCATTTGAGAGTTGAGCAAAACCCAGTGAAATTTAATTCGTCATTGAAATGTTGGGAATACGATACTGATTTCGTAGGCAAAACACCCTTTCCAATATCTCATGCACTACATTGTACCACCATTATATAATAAGGAAGGCCAAATAATTTGTATGTTCACGATAAATCATATTGGCCATCCAAGGAATACCAGATTTATCTTGCCAAATAGGTTTTGAACATTTGCCAAAACGAAATTTTATGAACTTTTGGATACAGTGATACCTAAAAGTTATTTGTTAAAACAATATAAAGCTTATTTAGTTGCCGTTAACCTATTGAATGTGGATAATGCATTCAATTACGGTTTCCTCTCTTGGTTTTATTATGTCACAACACATTATTCATCAAAAAATCATTCAATTGCGCGCTGAAATTAATCAGCACAACTATCACTATTATGTACTTGATAATCCACAAATTCCTGACAGTGAATATGATCGTTTACTGCGTGAATTACAAATGCTGGAAGCACAGCACCCCGAGTTAATTACATCGGACTCTCCAACGCAACGGGTGGGTGCTGCACCCTTGAATAAATTTGCAGAAGTGTCACATAACATACCCATGTTATCTTTGGCAAACGCCTTTGAAGCAGACGAAGTGTATGAATTTGAGCGGCGAATTAAAAATAAATTAGAACAAACTCATATTGAGTATGCCGTTGAACCCAAAATTGACGGACTCGCTATTAATTTGCGCTATGAAAAAGGCGTTTTAATACAAGCCGCAACCCGCGGTGATGGGCGACAAGGCGAAGATGTGACGCTAAACATACGTACAATCCCCTCTATTCCTTTAAGATTGAATGGAGATGAAATACCCGAATTATTAGAAGTCCGTGGCGAGGTTTTCATGACAAAAATAGGTTTTGAACAACTGAATCAACGGCAAATTCAACAACAAGAAAAAATCTTTGCTAATCCACGCAATGCCGCAGCTGGTAGCTTAAGACAACTTGATCCAAAAATCACAGCAACCCGATCTTTAGAATTTACCTGTTATGGTTTGGGTAGCGTATCTGAAGAAAATTTACCTCAAAATTACAGTGATATTTTATATTGGTTACAAGGGTTTGGTTTACCCATTTCTCGCTATTTGCAAGTAGTAGACAATGTTCAAGCCTGCTTGGAATACTACCAACAATTACTAACTCAGAGAGAAAATATTCCGTTTGACATTGATGGCGTTGTTTATAAGGTAAATCCTATTGCCTGGCAAGAGGCTTTGGGCTACATTTCGCGCGCACCACGTTGGGCGCTTGCGCATAAATTACCATCGCAGGAAGCCTTGACGCAAGTGGTGAATATTGAAATCCAAGTTGGCAGAACGGGGGCTTTAACGCCCGTTGCCCGCTTAGCACCTGTCGTCGTTGGAGGTGCCACCTTGACTAATGCGACCTTGCATAATCAAGATGAAATTCGTCGTAAAGATGTGCGTGTGGGTGATTCTGTTATTGTGCGACGTGCAGGGGATGTTATTCCTGAAATTGTCAGTGTGATGCTTGAAAAACGTCCTGAAAATACAGTCATGTTCACAATGCCAACCCACTGTCCTGTCTGTGATTCCACTGTTGTACAGGCTGAAGGTGAAGCCGTGATTCGTTGTTCGGGAGGATTATTTTGTGCTGCACAACGTAAACAAGCCATTGAACATTTTGCTTCTCGTAAAGCCATGAATATTGAAGGTTTGGGAGAAAAATTGGTTGACCAACTTGTGGCAGGCAATTATGTGGAAAATGTGGCAGATATTTATACCTTAAGCGCAACACAGTGGGCAAACTTAGATCGCATGGGCAATAAATCTGCAAATAATTTGCTAAAATCGCTTGAAAAAAGTAAATCAACTACCTTAAGCCATTTTTTATATGCGTTAGGTATTCGTGAAGTGGGTGAATCTACAGCGCATTTGTTAGCGCAACAATTTGGTAATTTGGAAAAACTCATGCAAGCTAATAAAGAAAGTTTGCAAGCTATTCCTGAAATTGGGACTGTGATTGCCAAAAATATTGTTACTTTTTTTTCGCAAACGCATAATCAAACAGTAATTTCTCAATTGCAGTCTTTAGGCATTCATTGGCAAACACACGAGCCACAAGTCTCAGATTTACCATTGACTGGAAAAATTTTTGTTTTAACGGGGACATTGAACAATATGACCCGTGATGAAGCCAAATTACGTTTACAAACTTTAGGCGCAATGGTCAGTGGTAGTATTTCCAAGAAAACAACCTATGCCGTTGCTGGGGAAAAAGCGGGCAGTAAGTTGGAAAAAGCACACGCTTTAGATATAAAAATATTGAATGAAGTAGATTTTCTGGTTTTGTTAGAAAAATTACAGTAACTACGTGGGAATAAGTTTGTAACTTGCTCTTGAACGTTATGGACGGAGTGATAAGCTCCGCCCAGTCTACTTGAGAAAGTATGGGACATCGTCAAAGTTGATGCTGGCATTTTTCATGTTGAAATAGGTATTGACGATTTACTTTATGTTAAAGTTACTTAAACTTGTTATGGGTAAATCTAAGTCCCAAATGATAAAGCTCTTTCTAATGTCATCCCTCTTTCTGTGCTGTAACGCTTACCAATAGCGACAATTTGCCGTCTATCCTTATTGGCTGAGGCTGAAATATGTACCCAAGCAGGTCGACCACGGGCAATACCGTATTCATGAATGATCTGATCTACATCAAGATCATCTAAATGCAAGCAAATGTAAGCAAATAAGTAAAAATTGGCATTGACATCAGGACGAAGTTCACTGCCGGTCAGCTCTCTAACTTTTTGACAAATGGATTTTCTAACCTCTTTGGTGTTTTCATCACTTAAAAAAGAATCATTGATAGTGAGGTCTGCAGCTTCTCCTCTAACATGTTGTGAACGAGCAGAACCTCCTACCGCTTTATTCAAACCTTTACTTCGATAGCCACTGGTGACGCGAATAGGATAATTTAATATTTCTCGAATGGGTTGTAATGCAGTTTGAGCAAGGTAAGTTAAATTGTTGACGACGGACTCAGGCGGATTGAGTTGTTCTTCAAGTAGACTTCTGCGTCTTTCTGCTGTATCTGAACGGAGTAGTTCATAAAGCGAGAAATTGCAAGTCAGTTTCCTATCAATATCATCAATCATTTTGTGGACTCCTTTGGGTTATTTATCTTATCAATTGTTATAACCAATTGCTGAATAGCTTGCCAGTAAGTTTCTCCCTGAAAAGGGATATCAGCATGGCCAATATTATCTAGCCAAAGTTTTTGCTTGGGAGAATTTGCCATTTCCCAAAGCTTTTTAGCATGCCAAAAAGGAATTACTTCATCTTGTCGACTGTGAATAATTAAGAGTGGGCTATGAATATGCTGAATTTTGTCAATACTACGGAATTTATCAAAAGGAACGATTGGCAGGTAAGTCTTAACGCGAAAGGTGCTCAAAAAAGGACTTTCTAAAATAACCCCCGCGACTGGGTGGCGAGCAGCGAAATCTACAGTAACACCTGTGCCTAAAGAACGACCATAAACAATAATCTGCTTGGCAGGTATGCTTAGTGTTTGCGTTAAATAGAGGTAAGCTGCTTCAATATCGTAATAAGTATTCTGCTCAGAAGGAAATCCACTGCTTGTGCCATATCCTTGGTAATCATAACCCAATGCAGCAAACCCTTGATTCCTTAAATTTTCCAGTAAAAGTTTGACTGCCCCCAAATCCTCTGCATTACCATGGCTATGCAAAATAGTGAATGTCGCTTGAGGGTTAGGAAAATACATGGCTGAAATTTTTTCACCATTGGCTGTTGCTAATTTAAGAATATTAACATTATCTTGATAGGAGGAAGGTTGCGCTGGGAAAATCAGCATATCAGAAAGAAAGTAGGCAAATAGGAGTAAACCTATATAGAGAAATAATACAGGGAGCATGAGATTTTTAAATGAAAATCTCCCCATTTTTTTTAATTGTACTTTATTCATAACTAAAGATTATAGCGCAGTATATTGTGAACGTAAAAGTAATCTGTCTTAATAATTGTGGTTAAAAAGAAATTTTTTATTTGAAAGCAATTAAAGTTTGTTTTAGTTTGTAATAAGATGCTAGTATAAAATCCATCTGTTGGGCTGTATTTCGAGTTTTTTAGGGATGCTTTTTCTGTTTAATTCAAAACTTACGAACTAAAGTGTTTAAATCATTTAAGTTAATAATTTTTATTTTTGAGTACGTAAGTCCTCACTATAACCAATATCACTACTTGTGGAATGCTCTCCAAAATTTGACAAGTACTCGCCAAGATTATTTTGTAGGGGCGTCTCACGCACCAGGCGTTTTTCGGCGCGTAGGACGCACCCTACCGTTCCCGTCAATTTTACCTTGACAAAGTACTAGATATTGGGGGATAAAGAAGATAATCCACAAAATTTCGTTGATATATCATATTTACTTATCCCACATCATTTAGCCAACGGAGTATTGATTAAAGGTAATTATCCAAGTTAGAATGAACGCATAAACCTTATTTTTGACATTGCTGTGTTTATGGAGAACTAACTTAATGAGTCGTTTATTTGATGTTGCAGTAGTTGGTGCGACAGGAGCTGTCGGTGAAACCATGATGTCTATCCTGGAAGAAAGGAATTTTCCAATTAATAATTTATATCCCTTAGCCAGTAGCCGTTCAGCAGGTAAAACATTAACTTTTAAGGGAGAGTCTGTTACCGTTGGCAATTTGGAAGAATTTGATTTTTCTAAAGCTCAAATTGGTTTATTTTCTCCAGGTGCATCAGTCTCTAAAATTTATGCACCAAAAGCAGGGCAAGCAGGTTGTGTTGTCATTGATAATACCTCTCAATTCCGTTATGACGATGACATTCCGCTGGTAGTGCCTGAAGTCAATCCTGATGCCATTGCTCAGTATAAAAATCGTCATATTATTGCTAACCCTAACTGCTCTACGATTCAAATGTTAGTGGCTTTAAAACCTATTTACGATGCTGTAGGCATTGAACGACTCAATGTTGCGACTTATCAAGCAGTATCAGGCACGGGTAAAGATGCAATTACAGAGTTGGAAGAACAAACCCGGGCTTTGTTGAATTTTAAACCGGCTGAAGCTAAGGTTTATCCTAAACAAATTGCGTTTAATGTGTTGCCGCATATTGATGTTTTCATGGACAATGGTTACACCAAAGAAGAAATGAAAATGGTGTGGGAAACCCAAAAGATTATGGGTGATGACAGTATTTTGGTAAATCCAACCACGGTACGTGTGCCTGTCTTTTATGGTCATGCTGAAGCTGTGCACATTGAAACGCGTGATAAAATTACAACTGAACAAGCGCGTGAACTGATGCAAAAAGCGCCAGGGATTGTGTTAATGGATGAACGCAAAGATGCGGGCTATCCTACCCCAGTGCCAGATGCTGTGGGCAAAGACCCTGTTTATGTCGGTAGGATTCGAGAAGATATTTCTCATCCTCGTGGACTTAACATGTGGGTGGTTGCTGATAACATTCGCAAAGGGGCTGCTTTAAATAGTATACAAATTGCTGAAATTTTGATAAAAGATTATATCTGATATATACTTAGCGAAGAATTATAAAGTAGTTTCTGAGAAGTAATGCAGAACTTTTTGTATTCGCGTATAATTATCTTTGGAACAGACGTTATCACTGTCTGTTCCCTATAAATTTTGACAAATCAGCTGATGTAAGTTACGTTTTTTTTAACAAAAGCGTTCAAAGTAACACCCAACTTAAAGCATTACTTAAATTTAGAAAATTATCTTCGCTGATGAAAACCAGTCATACTTTACACAGGCAAATGCTTAACTTGCGTTGGCCCCATCTCGTGTTAGAGTATATCACCCGTTGCGTTAAGTCTCTTGCAAATTCTTAAAGAGCTATGATAGATGAGGAGAATGCGATGAAGCACAAGCTAGTAATAGTTTCAGCATTGATGGGCATTTTTTCGATGTTAAGTGTTTACGGACTTGGCCTGAGTAATATTGAGGTCGCGTCAAAGCTCAATGAACCTTTGGATGCTAAAATTCGTATTTTGTCTGTACCCAAAGGCGATTTAGATAATATTAAGGCATCACTTGCCCCCGCAGAGGCATTTCGCCGTGCAGGACTGGATTACCCTTTTGTACTTTCTGCATTAAAAATAAGTATTCCTAGTTCGTTGAAAAATAAAGCGAACTCTAGCGCTGTAATTACTATAAAAACAACGCCACCACTTAAAGAACCGTTTTTAAATTTTCTCATAGAAATCAATTGGCCCAGTGGAAGAATTTTACGAGAATATACAGCCTTACTTGATCCTCCCCTTTATGAAAACCGTTTACGTGCGGCTCAAGTGGCTGAACCTATATCGGTTGATATAGGGGACCCTCCTGCCTATATTGAAGAATCGCGCCAAACTCAGAAGAAACAGTATAGGCAGCGTGCTTTTAGAACATCATCTCCTTCCTCAAGAGTGAGTCGAATTCCCCTTACGGGTGATGAAGTTAGCCATAGAACTTCTCGCAATGATACGTTGTGGAAAATTGCTGAACGTTATCGCACCTCTGATACATCAACCCACACAATGATGACTAATATTTACCGCGCTAATCCAAGAGCTTTTATTGGCGGTAATATGAATAAATTAATGGCAGGTGCGACACTGAAAATTCCAGGCACTACCGCAAGCGCAATGCAGCAAGACAGCCTGTTAAGTAAAGAAGCAATGGTAGGGGAAATTCCCGTGGTACCTGAAAGTCCACGAACTAATAACCAAGTGGCTGCACAATCAGAAGGTTTAGAGCGTTTAATTATTGGTGCACCTGAAACAACGGCAACGAATGAAGGAGATTTATCCAGCGCCCAAACAACGACTGGAGCAAGTTCAAGTGAATACCAAGTACTCAGTAAAAAACTTGATCGCGTATTAGAAGATTATCATAGTATAAAACAAGAAAATGAAGATTTGCGTAATGAATTAACGCAAACTCGCGAGCTGGTCAACACGATGAAAAATCTGTTGGAAGTTCAAAGCCAGCAATTAGCTGCACTACAAGAACAATTACAACAGCGTCAAGTAGCTCAAAGTCAGCCAGATAGCACCACAGCTGTTGAAGAAGAAATGCCTGAAGACGTTTTTGAAGAAATAGATGAAACCTCTGAAACTATGGTGGCCAAAGCTGATGTAGAAGAAGTTGCAGAAACACCTGAAGAAACCATTGATGAATGGGTTGATGAAGAAACTACAATTGATGAAACCCCTGAAGATTCAGGTATTTTAGACGATGCTGATATTACAGAAGAAACACCAGAAACAATTGCTGAAGCAGATACCATTACTGATGACTCAGATATTACAGAAGAAACCCTCGCAGAGAATACGGCTGAAAATACTGAATTTGACTCAGCGGCTGAAGACGATGCCAGAATCGACACGCAATCATCAGATAAGTCCTTTGTAGACACTGCGTTAGAAACAACACAACACGTCACCAAAGTGGCCGATAATTTAGTGACTCAAGTCCCAGGTGGTTGGATTACAGTAGGTAGCGGTATAGGTTTGCTTTTCTTACTTATTTTTGTGCTTTTATTGCTTGGTAGAAGATATAAAAAAGTGAAAGAAGAAGAAGAAATTCAACGGGCAATGGAAGAACTTGAAGGTGAGGAACGGGCAACAGCAGGACTGAGTCGTGAATATGAAGAACGTTTAGCCATGCTGGCAAGTATGGTTGCTGCTGGAAGTTATGATGTTATTGGTGATGATGTTATTAATGAACAAATTACCATTGCAGTGGGTGAAAGTGACTTCGAGCAAGCACTTGACTTAGGCAGAACCAACTTAGATCAACATCCTGATAATCCTTATTACCATCTCAGATATTTAGAAATATTGGCACATGCGGGTAAACAAGATGAATTTGAGCAGCAAGCTGATGTATTACAAGCTAAGTTGGTGAATGAAAGTACTGTAAGCGAAGATGTTATAGAAAATGCGTTTGATGAAGAACTGATTGAAGAAGTTGATGTTTACATGGCTTATGAACGCTATTCACAAGCAGAAGATTTAATTCGAGATGCCATAACTCAATACCCAGATCGTTATGAATATCGCTTAAAGTTATTAGAAATACTTGCTGCAAGTAAGAACATTGAAGCATTTGAAAAAGAAGCCAATATTCTTCTCGATCAAGTTGGCGAAGATAGTCCTGCTTGGGAACAAGCAAAAATGCATTGGGAAAGTTTGGGTACAGATAGAAAACTATTGACGGGCCTAGGTGTTGCTGGAGTAGCCGCAGCGGGTGTTGCCGCAGGCATGGCAGCCACTGGATTTGAAGACCAAGAAGATATACCTGTTGAGCTTGAAAACGCTGATCTAGGGGGTTTGGAAAGCCTTACGGGCAGTGATGATGAGTTAGGATTAGCTGAATTAGCCGAGAATGCTACGTTAGATAGTTTGGATGACGATCTTGATAGTAACAGCCACATTGAAGATTTGGGTTCACTTGATACTGACTTAGAGAGTAGTAGCGATGCTGATTTAGGTTTGGACGAAGGGCTATCTTTAGACTCTGATGATGAAAGTTTAAGTTTAGATGATGATTTATCTTTGGATACTGATAGTGGCGATATTGATTTAGGTTTAGACGAAGGGCTATCTTTAGACTCTGATGATGAAAGTTTAAGTTTAGATGATGATTTATCTTTGGATACTGATAGTGGCGATATTGATTTAGGTTTAGACGAAGGGCTATCTTTAGACTCTGATGACGATACAAGTTTGAGCTTAGATGATGATTTATCTTTGGGTACTGATAATGGCGATATTGATTTAGGTTTAGACGAAGGACTATCTTTAGACTCCGATGGCGAAAGTTTAAGTTTAGATGATGATTTATCTTTGGGTACTGATAATGGCGATATTGATTTAGGTTTAGACGAAGGACTATCTTTAGGCTCCGATGGCGAAAGTTTAAGTTTAGATGATGATTTATCTTTGGATACTGATAGTGACGATATTGATTTAGGTTTAGATGAAGGACTATCTTTAGACTCCGATGGCGAAAGTTTAAGTTTAGATGATGATTTATCTTTGGATACTGATAGTGGCGATACAGAGCTTAGCCTAGATGATGATTTATCTTTGGACGCAGATAGTGTTGATACAGAGCTTAACCTAGATGATGATTTATCTTTGGACGCAGATAGTGTTGATACAGAGCTTAGCCTAGATGATGATTTATCTTTGGACGCAGATAGTGTTGATACAGAGCTTAGCCTAGATGATGATTTATCTTTGGACGCAGATAATATTGATGCAGAGCTTAGTTTAGATGATGATTTATCTTTGGACGCAGATAATATTGATGCAGAGCTTAGTTTAGATGATGATTTATCTCTGGATACTGATAGTGGTGACACAGAACTTAGTTTAGATGATGATTTATCTCTGGATACTGATAGTGGTGACACAGAACTTAGTTTAGATGATGATTTATCTTTGGACGCAGATAATATTGACACAGAGCTTAGCCTAGATGATGATTTATCTTTGGATACTGATAGTGGTGACACAGAACTTAGTTTAGATGATGATTTATCTTTGGATGCAGATAATATTGACACAGAGCTTAGCCTAGATGATGATTTATCTTTGGACGCAGATAGTGGTGACGCAGAACTTAGTTTAGATGATGATTTGTCCTTAGATGTCGGAGATGATTCAGGACTAAGCTTAGAAGATGATTTATCTTTAGCTGATGAAGACTCTAATTTGAACTTAGATGACGATTTATCCTTAGATACTGATGACATGGATTTAGATGCTTTAGCGCTGGGTGATATTGCAGAAGAGACTAATGGATTAGACCTAGGTGCAAATGAAGACTTAGATTTGGATTCAATGAGTGATGAGGGTGAAGTTGATCTTAGCTCACTTGGTCTGGATGATGACATTTCAAGTGATTTAGATATGGATAGTTTACTTGGCGATGATGACCAGGAAATTTCCTTAGAAGGCAGTGGTGATGATGACCTGGACAGTTTGTTGGGTGAATTAGGTAACGGCGATGATTTAGGTGAATTAGACTTAGGCACACCTGATGAAATTGGTAGTAAATTTGATCTGGCGCAAATGTACATAGATATGGAAGATAATGACAGTGCCAAAGGTATTTTAAATGAAATTTTAGCTGAAGGTAGCGACGAACAACGTAGTCAAGCCGAAAGTTTGCTGTCCTCGCTTTAAAAACTTCTCATTGTTGCATCCCATTATCCATTTTGCACATTTTTTACTCTTGGTGATGGGGGCAACACTTGCAAGCCCTATATTCTTTCTTATTATCCTCCCCTGTTTACTAACATTAGTAACTCTTTACGGTGAGTTTCCAAAACTAAAAACAGCGTTTAAACGTTTAAAATGGTTACTTCTTTCAATTTTTATTCTCAACTTATGGTTTAACTCCCCTGAATTCACTTGGCTGCCAACATTTAACCAAATAAATACCGCATTGTTTCACTTACTTCCTCTGGTAACGATAGTATTAGGTGTCCATCTTTTGCTTATCATGATTCCAACGACAACATTGATCTCAGTGATACAATGGTGGCTAAGACCATTAGTCATATTTTCTATCCCAATTGATAGATTTTCCCTCAGAATTGTACTCATTTTGGAACTGATTGAAACCATGCAACATGCTTATACAACTTACCCTAAAGACAAAAAATTGTCATTATTACAAAATATCACAAAACGCATTGCATACTTATTTATCTTTACTTATCAGCAAGCGCAAAATACCCCATTAAAAATTTTAGTCGTTAAAAAATTAGACTCACCACCACAATGGCAATGGAGTTTTCCTATTTTGTTTTGTATACTCATTGGGTTAATGTCGTTTTAGGATACAAATTAATGATACGTTACTTACTTCCGCTTGTGCTATTTGCTGTACTCAGTGTGTTTTTATACTTAGGATTAAGTTTAAATCCGCGAGACATCGGATCAACTCACCTTGACAAACCTGCACCTGTATTTGAGTTATCTCAATTACTTTCGCCAGAAAAAAGCTTAACTCAAAAAGAATTTTTTGGGAAAATTTCTTTATTTAATGTCTGGGCTTCTTGGTGTACAACTTGTCGCTATGAGCACCCATTATTAATGCAATTATCAGCTCAAACTGATATTCCAATTTATGGCCTTAATTACAAAGACACGCGAGAAGAAGCCATCGCAGTGTTGCAAAACGCGGGCAATCCTTATACTGCAAGTGGATTTGATGAAAAAGGTAAGGTAGGGATTGATTGGGGGGTTACAGGTACACCAGAAACTTTTATTATTGATAAGCAAGGCATCGTACGCTACAAACACACAGGACAATTAACCGTTAAACTACTCCAAGACCAAATTATTCCCTTAATTCAAGAATTAGAAAAAAGCTAACTCAAGTTAGACATGTTATTCCTATTTCTCAGGAGTGCAGACTTTAGTTTGCTAAGCAAGATAAATTTTCACTCCTGTATTTCAAATTTATTCCTTAGTTTAGATAGGATCATCGACCATGTTCAAAAATAAATTGATTCAAACGACTACCATTCTCACACTATTTGCAATTTTAGGTGCAAGTTTAGTGACATTTGGTTACTCTGTGACCCGTGAACGCATCGTATTGAACGAAAAAATGGTTTTATTACGAAACCTAAACGCATTAGTGCCTGCTGAAAAATACGACAATGATTTATTTAACGATACAAAAATAGTCCATGATGCGCTATTGCTAGGATATAAAGGCTCTGTTATGGTCTATCGTGCCAGAAAATTGGGCCAACCGGTTGCCTCTATTTTTGATACCCTTGCGCCTGATGGTTACAACGGAAAAATCCAATTACTGGTAGGTATTGATTACAATGGCGTGATTCTTGGCGTGCGTATTGTCAGCCATAAAGAAACGCCAGGATTAGGTGACTTGATTGATATTCCCCGTTCTAACTGGATATTGGGTTTTAACGGTCGTTCTTTAACCAACCCTACTTCTGATAAATGGAAAGTCAAACGAGATGGCGGTATCTTTGATCAATTCACAGGTGCGACTATTACACCGCGTGCAGTTGTCAAAGCTGTTCATCAAACATTACAAGTATATAATAAACATAAAGCCAAATTATTTACTATTGATGATACCAAGCAAGAGACCGCTAAATCAAAAATTACTGAAAAATAAGTAAGCGTGACAAACTACTTTTGTCATCAAAATACTAATATCAATTTTAATTGACCAGTGGCTTTGGTAAAAGTGAAACTGTTTTGATACAATCAAGCTATCAACAAAACATTTTCAATCAATTCAACCAACCGTTTATTGGTCTTCTATGTCTGATACTGATGATTGGCCCGCTAGGCTTTTGGTAAGTGATCTCTGTAATTTACTAGCACGTTATCTACCCGCTGAACAGCTTCAAGAAGTTTATCAAGCCTATTTATTTAGCGCCGAGGCACATCAAAATCAAACTCGCCGTTCAGGTGAACCTTACGTTTATCATCCCGTCGCGGTTGCCTATATCCTTGGTCAAATGCACATGGATCAACAAACACTATGTGCAGCATTGTTACATGATGTCATTGAAGATACCAAAGTTTCTAAAGAAACCGTTGAACAGTTATTTGATGCAGAAATTGCAGAGTTAGTTGATGGTGTCAGTAAACTTAATGCCATGCATTTTGAAAGCAGGGAACATGCTAAAGCAGAAAGCTTTCGTAAAATGCTATTGGCTATGCATCGTGACATCCGTGTCATCATTGTTAAGCTTGCTGATCGTTTACATAATATGCGCACCTTGAGAGCAATGAAACGTAGTTCCCAAATTCGTATTGCTCAAGAAACACTAGATATTTACGCACCCATTGCCAACCGCTTGGGTATGAATGATATTCGAATAGAGCTAGAAGACTTAAGTTTCCAAGCTTTACATCCCCTACGTTACCTTGTTGTAAAAGCTCGGATGAAAAAACTGTACCAAAAACGAGAAGATATCATTGGCAATATTCAAACAACCCTGGAACAAAATTTAGCCCAATATAAAATTGAAGCGCAAGTCATTAAACGACATCGACATTACTATGGTATTTATCGTAGGATGTGTGAGCTTAAACAAAAGGATTCTGCCAACAAACAACGCACTTTTACTCAAGCCACTCAACTTTGTTCTTATCGAATTATCAGCAGTGACATTGATGCTTGTTATCGGGCTTTAGGGATTATGCATAATACCTACAAACCTAGAATTGAACGCTTTCGAGATTATATTGCCATTCCCAAAGTCAATGGTTATCAATCATTACATACCGAGTTATTCACCTCTTATGGATTAGTGCTAGAAATTCAAATTCGCACTGCCGAAATGCATCAACTCGCAGAGCAAGGAATTACAGCGCAGGGTATTTATCAAACTGAAGGAAATATTCAATATCATCATGATCCGAAACAAAGAGCGCGTGATTGGTTAAAAAACATTCTAGAAATTCAAAAAAAAACTGGCGATTCTATCGAGTTTCTGGAAAATGTAAAAACCGACTTATTCTCCGAAGAAGTTTACGTATTTACCCCCACTGGCGACATTTTACAACTGCCTCAAAATGCCACTGTGATTGATTTTGCCTACGCAGTTCATTCAGATGTCGGTAATCATGCTGTTTCCGCACAAATAGATCATCGGCCCGTCCCTTTAAATGCGCCTCTAGTAAGTGGCCAAACTGTAAATATTAAAACACAACAATGGGCACGTCCTAATCCCGCTTGGCTAGACTTTTCAGTTACCGCTAAAGCGCGTACCCATATTCACCATTTTTTAAAAAATCAAAAAAAAGAAAGTGCCATTATCTTCGGTGAACGTCTATTAAATAAAGAACTATCCTCTTATCAGCTTAGCATTGAACAATTAACGACTTCGCAAAAAAAAGATTTGGTCGAGAAATTTAAAGTGGATGACTTCGATAACTTACTTGCAGATATTGGCCTAGGCAATCATGTTGCACTTGTCATTGCCCAGCAATTTTCGCCAACTTTTGATCATGAATCATCACCTTTAAATGACAAACCTAAACCACTTGTGATTAAAGGAACTGAAGGTGCCATGGTAACATTTATGCATTGTTGTTATCCCATTCCTGGAGATTCAATCGTTGGATTTGCTAGTGCAGGAAGAGGCATTATGATCCATTCAGCAAATTGTCCCCACATTATTAATTGTCGTACACCCGACAAATTATTGCCTGTTGAATGGGAAAATGAAATTGAAAAAGAATTTTTAATTGACATTCATCTACATGTGCGACATGAACGTGGAGTACTCGCCACCGTTGCAGCCGCATTAACAGATTTAGGTTGCAATATTGAGCATGTATCTAGCCATAGTGAAACCAATCACGATAGTATGCTCAAACTCACATTATGGGTAAAACATCGTAATCACTTAGCAGAAATTATGCGTCATTTGCGTCAATTAAAGTCAGTAATTCGTATCCAAAGAACAAAAAATGATTAGCTAATAGTATTTTTGGTAGTCCCTTGGAAGTAGTGATATAAATTAAATTATATTGTTGATATATAATGATTATAATACTGGATAAAATTCCAGATAGCACCAATGTGAT
>JADGDF010000220.1 GCA_016745055.1 Thiotrichaceae bacterium
ATTTTCATACTCGTTCTCCTAAGTTTACAAAACTTGTTCTTTCTTATATCCTCCTTTTCGCAAAATACCATCTTAAATTCCGTGATACAACTCTATTGTGGTTTAATATGGCAATTGGTGCGCCATTAGACTTTGCTAATAGTGCAGTTGGACTTTTTTTAAGTTCTGAAATGCTGGCAGAACAATTTGCTAAAATAGGTGTCATAATGAATACCTAAAATAATACTAAATTTAGAATTAATTTTAAATGTTTTTTAGAATACTTCAAGTCAGTTTTTTTCTCATTACTAAGCTTTGCTTGATAACGCATGTTTGCAAAGCAGAGCTTGGTAACGAAGGAAAGCGTGCTGGCAAGGGAAAATCTTGTTTATCCTTTAATCCGTTACATCCTGTTCAAAATACCTACGAATGGCTTGGTTGCCTTGTTTGATGACTGCAATGGGAGGAATTTCAAAGGGATTGTCCCCAACGGCAATACTACCTTCTTCTATATAACCAGTTTTCCACAATATTTCTAAATTTAAATCTAATATTTCTTTAGGTAGCTCTTTTAGCTGGTTATCACTTAAACTTAAATAACTCAAGTTTTGCAGTTGCCCAAACGACGCTGGCAGCTCTTTTAGCTGGTTATCATATAAATATAATTCACTCAAGTTTTTCAGTTGCCCAAACGACGCTGGCAGCTCTTGTAGCTGGTTATTATATAAACTTAAATCACTCAAGTTTTTCAGTTGCCCAAACCACGCTGGCAGCTCTTTTAGTTGGTTTCCACTTAAACCTAATTTACTCAAGTTTTGCAGTTGCCCAAACGATGCTGGCAGCTCTTGTAGTTGGTTACCATATAATATTAATTCACTCAAGTTTTGCAGTTGCCCAAACGACGCTGGCAGTTCTTTTAGCTGGTTTCCACTTAAACTTAAATAACTCAAGTTTTGCAGTTGCCCAAACGATGCTGGCAGCTCTTTTAATTGGTTACTACTTAAACTTAAATCACTCAAGTTTTGCAGTTGCCCAAATGACGCTGGTAGCTCTTTTAGCTGGTTATCACTTAAATGTAATGTACTCAAGTTTTGCAGTTGCCCAAACGACGCTGGAAGCTCTTGTAGCTGGTTATTATATAAACTTAAATAACTCAAGTTTTGCAGTTGCCCAAACGACGCTGGCAGTTCAGTAATTTTATTGTCATATAATGACAACTTTTGTAAATTTTTTAGTTCAATTAAAGCATTAGGAATAGTAGACAGTTCTAATTTATCTAAATTTAAGCCAATCACATAATTATTTTCATCCACAGCATAGCCATTATCCGACAAGCTAACTTTATCTAAACTAATTTGCTCTAATTCTTTACCAATTTCCCGCTCTAATTGCTCAATAATTTGCAAATCTGTTAATTGAACTGGCTGAGGCTCTTGAGGCTTTGAAACTTCCACCTGAATTGGTTTAGGTTGCTCAGGTTTGGAAACCTCCACCTGAACTTCAGGCTGACTCTGCTCAGGCGGCTGTTCAACCAGTTGTTCCTCATTAGACGCATTACTTGAAGGAAATTCAACGTGAGGGTCGTTATCAAATACAGATTCAAACAAACCATCACTAATCGCCCAACCAACACCCACCATACAAATGAGTAGCAATAAAATCAACCAAAAACGCAAGGGATTAGTTTGCCTTACAGGTGGAGAAACCGTAGGTAGTGATGAGATTCCCACATTTCTTAAAATACCCCGCCTTTTAGTTTGAATACCTTCCAACAAAGCATTATTCCAAGCACTCACAGACTGCGGACGTTCTTTTTCATTGACCTTTAACGCCCAATCAATCGCTTTCAATAAAGATTGGGTATAAGCCCGTTGTCCAACCTTAACCGCCGCAATCAATGGATCAGGATTACCCCGCATCATGGCACCAATTCGCTCTGGCGCTTCAACCGGTGTTTCCCCACTGATTAAACGATACGCTACGGCCCCTAACGCATAAATATCTGTCCAAGGGCCTTGGGCGGCGGCCTTGCTTTCATATTGCTCAAAAGGGGCATAACCTGGCGTAACAATAGCAGTCACACTTCGACTACGACTTTCCACATCATAACGCGCTGAACCAAAATCCAATAACACGGGCGAATTATCGGAACGAATATAAATATTGGCCGGTTTGATGTCCCGATGCAAAATACTGCGCTGATGCATTTGTGCCAAACCACTTGTCAAAGGCAATAAAATATGCCTGACTTCCTCTTCAGTCGCTTTATCACCTGACGTTAATAAGGCTGACAAACTGTCGCCTTCTTCATATTCCATTACCAAATAAGCCGTTTCATTAGCTTGAAGAAAACGCAATACCCGCACAATATTCGGATGTTTCAATTGCGCTAAAATTTTAGCCTCCTGAATAAAACGCTCCAATCCCCAATGAAAATCCTCTTTGTATTTGGGTAATTTCGTATGTACCGTATAACCTTCCTGACGAGTCACCAACTCCCCAGGGAAATACTCTTTAATCGCTACCTTGGCACTCAAGTTAACATCCATCGCCAGATAGGTAATGCCAAATCCACCTGCACCTAAGATGGATTGCACTTGATATTCTTGTAATTGATAGTTGACAGGCAAACTATATTGATATTCTGTTTCTGACATTAGAAATACCTGCTACTTTTTAATAAATAACAATTTAACTTCGCCAATTTCAATATTATCACCATTCGCCAATACGCCTGTTTTTGATAGTTGACCATTAATATAAACACCATTTAACGAATCCAAATCCACAATTACAAATTGACCGTCTCGTCGTCGGTGCAATTCTGCATGGTGACTAGAAACAGAAGTATTATTTAATGTTAATTCATTGTCACTGTGCCGACCAATACGTACTGTTGATAACCTGATAGGATAACGTAACTGATTGCTCTCAAGGTAAGCATAGGGTCGTAATGGTCTAAAAATTAACCAGATAAGTAAAATAAAGAGTATGCCACCACCCGTTAATAATCCTAATTGCCACTTTTCAAATCGAAACTCGTCATCCTCAACTAAAAGGGTTTCCCCTTCCAGAAGCGGTAACACAGGATTTTCAATTTCAATCAATTGTGTGACTTGTAATGGGTCTGAAGCAGTTTGCCAAGTAATAGTTGTTTCTTGTTGACCCGTCAAACCTAGGGCAATAGCCGGTTTTAAATCAAAAGTAATTTTTTGTCCACTATCCATTAATGTATAAGGTGCATCTAAAAAGGAGGCGGGCAACCTATATTGGTTATCCGCTTTAAAAAACAGACCTTGCGTTTCCTGACTTAACTTTTCCAATGTTTGCAAATTAACTGACGCCGAAGTCGACATGGAAAATCCCAAACCATAAATGCGAATATGGGCATTTTTTGCCGTATCAACAACTTCTTGATGGGTATAAGCTGTATCTTCAGCACCACCATCGGAAAAAATAAAAATTGCCTTGCGTTGTGCTGGATAGGCTGCAAGTGTTTTAACAGCAGCGAGCGTATGCTTATATAACTCTGTCGTTTGTCCTGTGGCATTAATTTCCTCAATAAGAGGAAACATTTCTTCTGTTGCAGTTCCCAAAGGAGCAAGTTCATTCAAATCAGTCGCAAATATGGATAAGCCAAAGTGATGATGAGGTTTGGCAAGTTCTAATAACTGTTTAAGTTGAACTTTGTTTTTTTCAATAACCGCCTGACGACGAGGATCACTGACATCCACCAAAAATAAAATTACCGTAAGGTCTCTTTCCGTTGGATAAGACTCTGTTTTCAACACTGGCAATTCAAGTTCATTAATTTTGGCACTGACTGATTGAATCTGCAGTTCGGTATTTAATTTTTCATAACGGCAAACCAGTGAATCAGGTTGCGTGACAAGCGAAACATACAATAAATTGTCAGGCAAATAGACTTCTGCAGCAAATAAATGGGGGGCAATTAGTAATAAGAGAAATGTGGCAAAAAAGTGGGAAGACATGTTATGGAACTCCTTTTTTTAGTAAAGGATAATATTGCTTAATAGTGTCCTCTAAATGAATAAATATCAATAAGGTTTTGATCATCATAGACGGTATAGATTGTACTATTTTTATGATTAATTCGTCGGCTATACACTTGTCAAAATATTTAAGTCGCTCAGGTTTTCCGATGCTTCTTTCAAACTTAGCGTATTCATTGAAATACCTCTTAATTAATAAAGCCAGATAGGTCGTGGTGATCAAAGCGTAACCTGATCTACCATGCTGTTAAGATACATGCAAAGCAGGTTTGTAATCTGCACCAAAGGTATCTACACAAGTTGGTAACAACTGGTTTTATCCCCCCTCCTCGCAGGAGAGGGTTAGGGGGTGGTGATAAAAACAGTATTCTTTAATATTTCAAACCAAGTTTTGCTTTAATAAATATTGGGCAATTTCTTCTTTTACAGCCTCTAATTCCATAAATACTTGGTGATTCCAAAAACGCATTACTTGATAGCCAAATCTCTCTAAATATTCTGTGCGTTGGGCATCAACTTGTTGCTGTTCTGCATGTTGCCCACCATCCAGCTCAATAATCAGCTTAGCTTCAATACAAACAAAATCAACAATATAATGCTCAAAGACTTGTTGACGGCGAAACTTATAGCCCAGCATTTGCCGTTTACGTAGAGGCTGCCAAAGTAAACGCTCGGCATCTGTAGGTACATTGCGTAAATTTCTTGCCAGTTGTTGTATTCCATTGTCCATAAGTGTTTTTTCACCACCCCCTAACCCCCTCCTGCGAGGAGGGGGGATAAAACCAGTTGTTACCAACTTGTGTAGATACCTTTGAATCTGCACCCAAACACTTTAAGCAATGCCAAATGTGTTCAAAATTTCGGGGCAAGGTTACAAACCTTGAGCCACAACGGGAACGGGTAGGTAGTTACCTTAGTTTTACCAACGCTGAACCATTTGACGTTCTTTTATGATTTTTATATCTGTTCCATCAATTTGAAGAGTTAGTTGGTTTTCTGCAATACCAGAAGATTTCTTGGTAGTATCAGATTTTTTTACTGAAAATCTCAACTGAAAGGTTATGTTCTTCTTATTTTCTATGTCTGTATCAAAAATTAATACATCACCTTCCAATTCATATTGCCTTTGATTCCAACGTTTAAAGTAATTATTTTTATCTTTACGAATAAAGCTCTTTCTAAGAATCTGTTTAAAGTTTTTTTAGAATGATAGCCAAAAAAGCTAGCATAACGAACTGTAGACTAGAATTGAGGTTTCTTTCGCAGTTTTTCCAAAGTCTTCGACACTTATCTAACCAAGCAAAAGACCTTTCAACAATCCATCGCTTGGGTAAGACTTTAAAGGTGTGCAGTTCACGACGTTTGACGACTTCCACTGTTGCTTGGAGTTTATGTTTTACTTCTTTGGCAAAAGGAGCTCGGGTATATCCACCATCTACTAACACTTTTTCTACACC
>JADGDF010000221.1 GCA_016745055.1 Thiotrichaceae bacterium
TTTTCATACTCGTTCTCCTAAGTTTACAAAACTTGTTCTTTCTTATATCCTCCTTTTCGCAAAATACCATCTTAAATTCCGTGATACAACTCTAATAAGCTAACCTTCAAAGTTATGACTCTACATCATCGTTTAGAAAAGGCATACTTTTCATTGTAATATTTTTATCTCATCTACAATAGTCAAATAGAGTGTGTGCGTTTTTTTGCGTTGTAACGCACTGAATAAAGTTCGGCATCACAATGCAGATTGGAAATAATTTCCGATTTCCCAATCTTTATCCAAATCCTCGAGAGCTTTCAAACAACGTTTAGATTTATCACCCAGTGAATACAGTCAGATATTCAATAATTTGTGTTTACTTCAAAGGCAAAGTGACTAAAAATTTTGAACCTTTACCAAGCTCAGAAACAACTTTAATCGACCCTTTATGTTGACGGATAATTTGGTAGCTAACAGATAATCCCAACCCTGTGCCATAGCCAACAGGTTTAGTAGTAAAAAAGGGATCAAAAATTTTAGGGATTACTTCAGGGGGAATGCCTTTTCCATTATCTTTAATTGTCACTTGAACACGTTTATTATCCGCTACCGTTTTTATCATCAATAATCCTGGCTCTTTTTCAATCGCTTGGGCAGCATTGGTAATTAAATTTAGAAATACCTGATTAAGTTGAGAGGGCGAACAAAGTACATTGGGAATATCACCATATTCTTTTTTGACAGTCACTTTATGTTTCAACAAATTGTGAGCTATTTTAAGCACGTTATCCAAATTTTCGTTTAAGTTAACCTGGGCTTCTTTGGTCTGATCCAAGCGACTAAAACTCTTTAAACTAATGACAATATCAGAAATTTGTTCAATGCCATAAATCGAATCTTTGGACAATTCGTGCATGTCTTTAAGTATATCGTCTTCATACAAATTGTGAGTTAAATCTGTCACGATACCAATTTGTTGTGTTACCACAGATTCATCAACAGTTTCAGAGCTGAACAACTCCAACAGTTCCTGATTCGCCCTGACTAATTCTGCAATTGGCAGTAGCATATCTTGCAGTGTTTCTGCATTATTTTTAACATAACCTAATGGTGTATTAATTTCGTGTGCAACTCCTGCCACCATTTGTCCCAAAGAAGCCATTTTTTCTGATTGCACTAACTGTGCTTGAGAGGCTTTTAAACGCTGGTAAGCTTTAGCTAACTCTTGAGTCCGTTCTTTAACCTTTCTTTCCAAAGTGCTAATAAATTCTCTTAATGCAGTTGCCATACTATCAAATGAACGTGCCAATTCCCCAATTTCATCAGCTCGTTCCACTGGCAAAGACTGTTCCCATTCATAATTTTCCAGTCCTTTTGCTGCATCGCGCAAATATAAAATGGGATGTACTATCCATTTAGCCGTCATAAACCCAATGATAATTGCAATAATTAAGGCAATTGCCATAAAAATGATGGTTGTTTGGGTATTTTCATGAATATGCTGCATAAAATCAGCTTCAGGAATCACAACAACGATTAACCAATCTAATCCTCGTTTATCACGTAATGGCGTTACTTGTAAAAAAGTTTTTTTACCCACCATCTCAAATTTTAGATGATGACTCTCCTGAATATAACGTAGGTCATTACTAAATTGAGACAATAAAAATTGGGCAGAGCCTTGAAGTAAAGGATCATCGCTGTTGATGGCTTGTAAACGTTTTGCTCGACCTTCTTGCTTTTTAAACGGTTGAGCTACAGTAGAACTTGCCACTAGATCACCCGTTCTTTCAATAATAAAAGTTTGCCCTGTTTTTCCAACTTGCAAAGTGCTTAAAAAGCGACCAATTTCTGATAAAATCAAATCAGCGCTGGCTACACCAACAAATTTACCTTTTTGATCATAAATCGGCTGGTTAGCAGAAATTGTCATACTTTCACCTGAGAAATAGGCATAAATTTCTGTCCACACCGCAGCACCTTTGGCTTTTGCAATTTTGTACCAAGGACGAATACGCGGGTCGTAATTTGGTTTTTCTTTCTCCAAAAAATCGAATTTTCCCATATCACTCATTTGCCAAGTTTGCATGACTTGTTCATTTTCTGACTTTTTCATTTTTTCAATAATGCTGCTGCCATCCGCAAAAAATTGTGCACCAATATAGTTACCTGTTTCTGTGCCGATTGCAGTGTAACTCACTGTTTCAAAATGTTTTTTCTGATGCCACAGGTAAGTTTCTAATAGATCAGTTTTTTTTAAGTCCAAAGTCCCTAAACGAACAGCATCTGCATTTAGCTGATTGACTAAATGCGGCATTTCCAAATAAGTTTGCAAATGCTGTTGAATACGAAAAGTCAGTTCATTACGCAATTGCGTGGCCAAATCATTCACAGCTTGTTGACCATTACTAAAAGAAAGCCAACCTACTAAGCCCACCGCAATGATAACCTGCAACACAAAAAGCAAAGTTAAAATGATGCGCAGAGGCAATTTACCAGATAGTTTATTAAGTAACATGGTCAGAAAATACCAAAGTAGCAATATTTCACAATCTTAACAAAAAATGACTGAAAAAGGGTAATCAGCTTATCGTTATGAAATTAGAACAACTGCCTTCTTGAGAAAAACGGTGTATAATGCGTCTAAAAGCATAAGCACCATTAAAATAGCAGGAAAGCTACAATTCTTGAACAATGTATGCAAAATTTAAAAAAGAAATAGTCCTTAAAATCAAGTTTTCCTCAAGCATGTCTTTATGCATTAGAACAATTATTGGATGATGATTTTTATCCCACATGCGCATAAGTCAGAAAGATATCCGCCACATTAAACAAACTATTTACGATTTTGATCCAACAGCACCAGTTTATTTATTTGGTTCACGGATTGATGATACCAAAAAAGGAGGAGATATTGATTTGCTGGTTCTATCTCCAAAATTAGGTTTTACAGAGAAAAGACAAATCAAAATCAAACTTTATGAATTAATTGGTGAACAAAAAATTGACCTAGTTATAGCAGAAAATATGCTAAAACCTTTTGTACAGCTTATACTTGAAGATGCCGTACAATTATGAAACAAAAGCAACTACTGTTATTGCAAGAAGAGTTGGCGCTGATGGATAATGCGGCTGAACATTTACGTTATTCCTATGAACGCTGTCAATTGCTTGGAAATAAAACAAGCTATACATTTGAGGAATTGGAGCGTTTTGAAGCTCTAACGGGGCGTTTTGCACGTTTAAGTGATTTACTTATTCAAAAAATATTTAGATTGATTGATCAACTTGATTTGGATACTCAAGGCACAATAAGGGATCAGATTAATCGTGCAGAAAAAAAGGGCTTGATTGCTAGTGCAGAAACATTTATTGATATTCGTGAATTGAGAAACAGTATTGCTCATGAGTATGATCTGGCGGCAACACTAACTTTATTTAGCGAAGTGATGTCACATTGTCCTGCAATTTTCAATGCAGTAGAAAATATTCATCGCTATTGTGTACAATTTAAAGCTACATAATTATTAAACTATTCTAAAAATATCTTAATTTCCATCTTACGCGACGATCCAAACAAAAATTTAGAATGAAAAACTTCTTTCAAAAATTTCTTATATTTGTAGCTAAAATATATACAGCTACTCCTTTTTTTCCTCATTGGTTAGAATCCAAAAGATTACACCAGTTAAAAACTAAAATATTATTAACTTTAGCTGAAACCCTACAAGCGGATGATCGTAATGAATTATCATTACTCGAAATTGGTTGTGGTTCTCAACAACATAAAACGCTGTTTTTTGAGCTATTACCTATTTCCAATTATATTGGGATTGAATATCCAGTATGGTGGCAAGCACAAAACTTACAATCATGGGAAAATAGCATCAATTTGGAAGATGCAGAACACACTAAATACCAAGAAGTAAAAGAAATTATTTTTGGTAATCAAGGTATAAAAGCTGATGTGTGGGCTGACGCTCAACAGCTGCCTTTTGGTGAGCAGATATTCGATCTCGTTGTTCATTTTGAAGTGATGGAACATATTGCCAACATCGAACTATTATTTAGTGAAACCCATCGAAGCTTAAAAAAAGGGGGATACTCCCTATTTAGTGTGCCATTCATGTATCAAAATCATTCAACTCATGATATATCTAGACCAACTAAACAGGGGATAGAATTATTAGGTAAAAAATACGGATTTTCTATCGAAACCTACATAAGTACAAGTTTCGGCACGATGATGTCCCAATTTATTAATTCATTTGCTATCAAACACCTTGTTAGATTTCATGATCCACAATCTTCTGCCACGAGAAAAGTATTGATTGCAATATTAACAACCCTGTTTGTTTTTCCAATAACTAATATTATTGGATATCTTATTGATAAGTTATGGTTTGATGATAATTATGCTAATCATCATTTCTTTTTATTAAAAAAACTTTAAGTATTTGGATTCAAAAATTATGCAGAAAATTATTTTTCTGCACACATTACCTGGTCTACAGGACATGATTATGATGAACTTGAAAAATATTTCATTCACAATAAAATCGACAAAATATTATGGATAACTCATCCTTTTAAATATCATCCTGAAATGAAAGGGAGTAGTTACAAAATCTATGAACAAGGTCTAGTAACTGATAGTTTTTATCAGCCAATTAAAGGTACTGCACAAAATAGTGCTTATTCCATTTTTCGCTTGCTTCAAGATTTATATCTCACTATAAAGTATGTTATTAAAACAAAAGAAACTTACCAATGTTTTCTTGGTTATGGCGTATTACACCCATTTTGTGGTTGGTTCTTGAAAAAAATTGGCAAAACACGGCACTGTATTTACCGAACAGATGATTTTGCACCAATAAAGTATGAAAACAAACTTTTAAATAAAATTCACCATGCTTTAGACACTTTTTGCATTAAGCACTGTGATGAGGTTTGGAATTTTTCTTTAACTTCAATAGAGATTAAACGCCAATTTAAAGGTTTTGATTTTAACCGTTACAGCATTCAAAAAGTTGTACCTACAGGTGTATGGTTGACGAGATTCGGGAAATTGATTTCAATCATATTCATAAAACACAAGCTGTTTTCATGGGACGTATTGTCAAACAACATGGAGTACAATATTTTTTGCAGGCAATACCTGCCATTATAAAAAAAGTACCAAATTTTAAATTATTACTTATTGGAGAAGGAAACTATTTATCAGAGTTAAAACGAATTACGAGCAAGTTGGCTATTGAACAGTATGTTCATTTTGTAGGACATGTTGATAGATATGAAGATATGCTTGAAATGGGTGCCTTTAAAGACTGTCTTTAATAGAGTTGTATCCCGTTAAAAATCAATCAATTAGCTAGATAAAAGTTCCATAGTCCGGCACATACTCCAATTATTTCATCATATAAATCAATA
>JADGDF010000333.1 GCA_016745055.1 Thiotrichaceae bacterium
TTATTGATTTATATGATGAAATAATTGGAGTATGTGCCGGACTATGGAACTTTTATCTAGCTAATTGATTGATTTTTAACGGGATACAACTCTAATCAATCGTGACATGATCGATGTTAGCATCACTGATAATCCCACCTGCCTGTTGAACTATACATATTTGTCCTTCTGGTTGAGTTAAAACAGTGACATCATAAGCATCGCCATCAATAAGAGGCGTTGTAAAATTAAAATGGCCATTGTTGGTGATAGTTAGATTATTACCCGCATTGTTTTGTAATACCAATTGTTTGCCAGCCGCTAAACCTGTGACTGTTCCGCCAACCGTATAATGAGTGACAGCGACACCATTTCTAAATTCCAACGCACCGATATCAAATTGGCCGACACGGAATACATGTGACAAATCACGATTAATCGACGCGTACGCAGGGGGGGCAACTTCAAATACTAAATCGTTAGTCGCCATATCAATTGCGGGACTGCCTTCTTGCAGTTCAAAATTAAAGTTGGCTGGATTAATAAATAAAGGGTCTTGACCTATGATATTATTACTTTCTTCTACACAATCACCACAAGGTGCATATTCTTCTAAACCGAAATACAGATTATAAGAAAAGTAATTTTTGTTGGGATGGCTGTCATACAGTCCTGTATGAATGTAAAAATTACCCATATCACTTGGAAAGTTTGGGTTCATATGCACAATGTTATTTTTGAAATGCGTACTTAAAGCAAATGGGCTATCACCCGTGCTAAACCCTAAATATCCTGAGTCGTACAAAGTATTATTATAAAATCGAGCATGTCCGTTCGAGTGGTACATGGTGGGTGTCCATTGCACATGGCTATCTGTTGGATCATAAGTACCACAACCAAGCATCAGATTATTATAAACATAAGTAGGTTCAGGTTCAGACTCTCCAGCATCGTAGCTCAAATCATAAATGCCAACGCCTGTGCTACGTTGTAAGCTGCAATCCACAATGTTATTAAAAATGAAATGAGCTTTTAACGGGATACCTGCTGGACATCTGTCTTCTTGATGATTCACGGAGATAACAGGTCCACGTCCAAAATCGTTATCATGCAAATAGTTCCAGCCAAATTTAATCCCTTCATTCGGTGAACAACCGCTAAAATACACACCATGATCGAAACGGTTACCACTACGCATACCATGCAAGTTATTACCTAAAGCCACATGACCGTCACCTTTGATATTAAGAATGCCTGTCCCTTTTGTATAACTGCACAAATGCAATTGGCTTGTCTGGCGTACCTGAAGGATTGGTATCTCTTATCCATAAGTGCGAATTACCGCCATTAGACTTATTGCGAAATAAGGTATTGAAAAAATGGGGAGAAAAGTTAAACTAGTGGTTATAGGAACTAAACAAGTCCATAAGAAAGCAATATGAAT
>JADGDF010000050.1 GCA_016745055.1 Thiotrichaceae bacterium
ATCTTATTGATTTATATGATGAAATAATTGGAGTATGTGCCGGACTATGGAACTTTTATCTAGCTAATTGATTGATTTTTAACGGGATACAACTCTAAAATTCTTGCGCTTCGTTACCGAAATCGTCGTAAACGTTTTGCGCTTCGCTTCAACCTTATTGCTGCTATATACAACAAATTAATTATTTAATTCTTAACAACTTATTTTGCAAGAGGTCTATTGTAAGTACTTTAATTTTTCATTAGCTATTTTAATATGATAGCAAGTTACATAAATATTACCGAGTATGTACCACAATTGAGCCATATTTCTTTCATTATGCGCTATTTCTAGTCCATATTTGTTTTGATTAGCAATCTTTCTAGCGTTCTTGCAATATTCTTCTGCCATCAGCAAATGATTACCTTCTAAAATATAATTAAGACATAAATCATTATTTATTCTTGCTATTGCCAGTGAATCCTTCGTTTTTATGGCTATGGGTAATGCTTTCTTCAAAACATTTTTAGCGCCAATATAGCGTCCTGATTTTACTCGCTGGTTAGATATAATTGTTTTGATTTATAATTATTAAAATGGAATAGGGAGAGGCTAAAGATGAAAAGAGGATATGATGTTAAGCTAAGAGAGTGTAGTAGGGCAAGGAAAGAGCAGAGGGGAAGTGAGTAAAATGTTCCAAGTGCATTATGAAACGATAAGAAATTGGATAAAAGTGTATAAGGAAAGAGAGAAAACTAACCTCGCAGGTATCCAAAGAAGTGAATCCCTAGAAACTTGACTGAGAAGGGTTAAAAAATGACGTAGAAGAACAATCGGATTTATATTTAGCTGAACCCAGAAGTCTGATGTATTCCCTTCAAGTATTTGGTATGCTTTGAACAAAATGGGGATAAAACATAAAAAAAAGTTTCACATATACAGAACAAGACTCAGAAAAGACGCAAAGTGACTTAGAAAAGCTTTCAACCTTATCTCCCTCAAAGAGAGCGTACCTAGATGAGTAGGGTATTAATCAACAAATGACTCGAGAGTTTGGTTGGGCCAAGTCAGGCAAGCCTATATTAGAGCGTATCAGTGGTAAACGAGAGAAAAAGATAAATGGAATAGCTACCTATAGAGCCAATAAGAGCATTGCTCCTATGATTTATCAAGGAACTATGAAGACTAAATTCTTTAACCCATAGGCAGAAATCTATTTATTGCCAGAGTTACGAGACGTGGTGATTATGGATAATGCCACTTTCCACAAATCTCTCCAAACTAAAGCTCTTTTGGAAGAAAAGGGTTGTTCGCTCTTAATTCTTACCTCCTTATTCGCCACAGCTTAATCCTATTGCACACCTCTGGGCTTTCCTTAAAGTTGAAGTTAAACGAATTCGCTCTAATTTTCCTTCCTTAATTTAATGGACTCCCTTGAACAATTTTTTTCTGTCCATCCCATTTTCTCCTAAATCTTATTAATAATTATACATTGAAACCACTATATAATCTTAGGTATATCACTACCCATGTAGGACTACCCAATATTTAAACTCATAAGCCTATCTCAAATATTTAGCGCATAGATTCAACTAAAGCCTGTTCCACGTTTCTAAATACTGAACCCCAATAACCAAAAGTTGTTTGCCGAAATAAACGCATAGTTGGATACCAGGGATTATCTGCTCTTTCTAAAAACCAGCGCCAATCGGCTGCCGTATGTAATAATACCCACACAGGCTTACCCATAGCACCAGCAAGATGGGCTACCGCGGTGTCTACTGTAATTACTAAGTCCAAACAAGCTATTACAGCCGCGGTTTCTGTAAAATCCGTTAAATCTTTTGTTAAAGAAATTACATTTTCTGGTAAAGTTTGACGGGCAGCTACCCCCTTTTGCAAGCTAAACAGTTGCACTTGGGACAATTTGGCTATCTTGGTAAAATTATGCGCTTGGCAAGAACGAAAGTGATTATTTAAATTATCAGGATTTCCTGACCAAACTATACCGATTTTTAACTTTTTTGGACACCAAGGTAACCATTGGGTTAAGCGTTGCCAAATCGGCTTTTTTAGCTTTTGCTGAAGTAAAACTTGCCATTTTTCTACTTTTTGAGATGAAGGATTAATATAAGGCGCTTGTTTAGGAATACTTGATTCGTTAAAAGTAAATAATCCAGGCAAGCTCATTAACGGTATCCAAACATCGTAATTCATAGAGGGTTCATTAGCGTAACCTTTAGAAATTAGATAATCAATCCCTTCTACACCTTGAATTAAATCCATTAAACCTGGTTGGCAGGCAAAAATAACGGTACTGTGGGGAATTAAACTCAGATAGCGTACAAATTGAATAGTATCACCAAAGCCCTGTTCCCAATGCACTAACAAGCGTTTACCAGATAAATCTTCGCCTTGCCATAAGGGTTGTTTTAATTGAGGGAATTGCTCTTGGAATTTTTGTGCTCGGATTGCATAAAGTTGCCAACCAGGTTTAAATTCATAATGAATGAGATGAATCCAAGCAAGTCCAAACTGCGCTTCAAGATTGTTAGCCTCTAAATTTAAAACTTGTTGATAATAGTATTTTGCAATATTCAATTCTCCTTTTCTCTGCAAGGCGTTACCTAGGTTAACTAACGCTTGTAAGTAATCGGACTGAACTTGCAACGCTTGTTGATAGTATTGAATCGCTTGATCTAACTGATTTTGTACTTGATACAAAGCACCTAAATTATTCAAAGTTGTTGCATGTTGTGGTGAAAGCTGTAGTGCTTGTTGATAGCATTGTAAAGCCAAATCATAACGTTGCTGCTTTTGGTAAATTAAGCCTAAATTATTAGAAATATTAGGATCATGAGAATAAAATTGTTGGGCCTGTAAGTAGTAAGCCGCCGCTTCTTCTAGTTTTCCCTGTGCATCTAAAGTATGAGCTAGTTTGAAATGATAATTAGCATTGTGTGGTTCAAGTTGTATCGCTTGTTGATAATGATATACGGCTTGTTCTAAGCAATTTTGCTGTTTTAAGGTTTCAGCAAGATAATAATGAATTTTAGCCTCTTGAGGATTTAATTCAACCGCATGTAAATAATAATCAACTGACTTAGTTAATTGTCCAAGTCGATTAAAACACAGACCTAAATAACATAAGGTTTCAATGTCGTTTGGTTCCAACGCTAATGCTTGTTCATAACTGGTAATAGCGGTTTCAAATTGCCCATTACTTTGCAGTGCATTGCCCAAATTAACATAATAAGCTGCCACATTGGGATTAATAGCAATAGCGCGTTTGATATAGTCAACAGCTTGTAAATATTGTGTTTGTTGAGCTGAGATGACACCAAGTAAATGCAAAGCGTCTGCGTGATTTGGTTGAATTTGCAGAATTTGTTGATAAAGCATCACAGCCTGTTGTAAGTCACCAGACTGATGTTGTTGCATTGCAAGCGTTAACATTTGTTCAGTGGAAAAAACTGATTGCATTGGTACTGGCATAATCTTTAATAACTATAAATTTTGCATGAAAATTAAGAAAATTGAACTTAATAATATACAACAAGGCAACGGTATAAAAATATTGAAGTATTGTCTAACTAATATTTAATTTTTTGCTACTCTTAGGTTATTACCTAAAATTAGGATAATGCAATATAACATATAATTTTTTAATTTTTAAACGTAACAATGGATTTTAAACATTTTAATGGTAATGAAAGCTGTTTTATATTGGATTTTTCAAACAAAATTTTAATTTGCCTTTTTACTATACATGATATATAGTTACCAACAAAGGTTAATGTATTAGAGTAGGTGTCACTAGTAACTAACTGTTTTAAGAGAAAAAAGAATGTCTTTACTGAGTTTAAAACCAGAGCCGGTTGTGGGCATTGATATTAGTTCTACTGCCATTAAATTAGTCGAGCTGACTCGTGCAGGCAAAGATAGTTACCAAGTTGAGAATTATGCCATAGAGCCACTTGCCGACAAAATTATTGAAGATAAGGCTATAAATGCAGCTAAAGAAGATGCGGCTGATATTGTGGGACAAGCAGTAGCAAGAGTTGTGGGACGCACTAAACCTAAAACTCAACAAGCGGCTGTTGCCGTTTCAGGCCCAGGAGTCATTACTAAGATTATTACGATGGATATGGGTATGTCCGAACGAGACATTCTTGAAGCGCTCCAAACTGATACCGGTTACCTACAACTTCCGGAAGAAGAAGATTTTAAGATAGATTTTGAAGTTCTGGGCCCAAATGAAAAAGAATCCGAAACACGTATTGATGTGCTTGTTGCCGCAGCGCGCGCTAATACTGTTGATACCTTAGTTTCTGCGATGGAGCTAGGGGGACTTAAGACTAAAGTTGTTGATATTGAAAAATACGCCTTAGAAAATGCTTTTTTATTGATTGCAGAAAATGATCCTGACATTAATGCGCAAGATGAGACTATTGCCTTAGTTGAAGTGGGTGCAACAACAACAACGATGAATATTTTAGGCAACTTACAAATTATTTTTACCCGCGAAGAATTATTTGGAGGAAGAAGTTTAACAGAAGAAATCCAACATCGCTATGGTTTAAGTTATGAAGAAGCTAATGTTGCCAAGCGAGAAAGCACTTTACCTGAAGATTATGAATCTGATGTACTAGATCCTTTTAGAGTGGAAATGGCACAACAAATCAGTCGAATGGTTCAATATTATTATTCTATGGAAGTTTCCTCCAAATATGGCAATTTATCTCATGTATTGATTGCAGGGGGCTGTGCTTCTATTCCTGGCATTGTTGAACAAGTAAGTAATAAAGTGGGTGGGCATGTCAGTATTGCTAACCCCTTTTCTCTGCTTAATATGTCAATTTCTTCCAAAGTCAATAAAGATGCTTTGATGATAGATGCGCCTGCGCTGATGACAGCCTTTGGTTTAGCCCTACGCACATTTGATACGCATTATTAAGAGGGTATTATGCGACGTATTAATCTCCTTGAATGGCGCGATATTCAGAAAAAAGAAAGAGAAACACGTTTTGGTATTCTTGCCAGTATTGGCTTAGGTATAATGGGGTTAATTGTTTTAGGCGTCCATGTTTTTTATCAAAGCAAAATTGGCTATCAAGAAAGTCGTAATAATTATCTCACTCAAGAAATTCAATCTGTAGAAAAGCAGATTGAAGAAATTGAAGCACTTGAAAAGAAAAAAGCCGCATTGATCAACCGCATGAGCGTTATTCAAGAGTTAGAATCCAGTCGCCCTAAAATCGTACATTTATTTGATGAATTGGTCCAAAGATTACCTGATGGTGTCCATTTTACAAGGATGACTCAAAAAAAAGATAAGATAACACTTGAAGGCATGGCGCAATCAGATGCACGAGTTTCTTCTCTAATGCGTAAAATAGAAGAATCAGAATGGTTGAAATCACCTGAAATTAAGCGAATTGTGCGCAAAGATATCATAGAAAAAGGGTCAGACAGTGAACGTAGTATTAGTGAATTTAAATTGGAAGTCACTCAAACTTTTCCTAAAGTAGAAGGTGAAGAAAATTTTGACTCGGAAGAAGATGAAGAATAGGAAAGTGTTATGAACTTTGAAGAGTTTCAGAAAAGCTTTCAGGACTTAGATCCCAATAACTTTGGTAATTGGCCAATTCCAGTTAAGATGGTCATTATCATTCTCCTATGTGCGGGTGCTTTAGGTGCAGGTTATTATTTTGATACGCAGCATCAGATGGTTGACTTAAAAAAAGTTGAGTTTAAGGAAGGTGAACTTTTTGATGATTATAAAAAGAAACAGTGGAAAGCCGCAACTTTACCTAAATTAAAAGAGCAGTTGGATGAAATTGAAAAATCCTTAGGAGAGTTGCAGCGGCGCTTACCCAGTCAAGCAGAAGTAGCTGCATTGATTCAAGATATTTCTCAGGCAGCCATTGCCAGTGGTTTAGAATCTGAATTATTTGAACCAAAAAAAGAAGAAAAAGATAAAGACGGTGTCTATGTTAAATTGCCAATTACTTTAGCTTTAAGCGGCACTTATCATGCCTTTGGTAAATTTATCAGTGATGTGGCTGCTATGCCTCGTATTGTGACGCAACACAATGTTTCAATTGAATCTACTAATAACCAAAGTAAATTAAAAATGAAATTAACAGCACAAATTTACCGTTATTTAGAAGAATCCCCTGAAGAAGAAAAGAAAAAATAATTTGCAGGCAGTCAATACGTCTTGTATGTCTGTGTTTGAAAATCAAAAGCGTATTACAGTGTAAGCTGTTGCTTACATAAATGAAGGAAATAAGTCCATGACTAAAAAAGTGTATCACTTATTTAAATGGAGCTATGTGCTTTTGGGCACATTATTTATCTTAGGCTGTTCAGGTAATAATATGAACGATTTACAACAAAAAGTGGCTGAAGTTAAAGCGCGCAAAAATCCACATGTTGAACCTATTCCTGAGTTTAAGATTATTGCGCCTTATTTCTATGAAGTAGAAAACGAGCGTGATCCCTTTAAAAACATTCTAGAGGGTAACAAACAAAATTTGGCAATATTTGACATGACTGAAATGCCAGAAGAAGAAGGTCCTTGCACACGTCCAAATATTAACCGTTTACCACAAGAGTTAGAAAGAATGCCTTTGGATGCATTGCAAATGATTGGTACCTTAGAAGATGAGGAAACTAACATGTGGGGATTAGTTAAATCCAAGATGGATGGAACAGTTTACAAGGTGCAGCAAGATGAGTTCATGGGACAAAATTATGGACAAATTATTAGTGTCACGGAACAACAAATTGAGCTAAGAGAAATGTATCCTGATGGTCAAGGTTGTTTTGTAGAACAAATTACGCCAATGGTTTTATACACTGATGGATAACAGGCAGGCGTTTATGAATATCATTTTCCCTTTTACATTTAAACGAATTAATGATGTTAAGTTTCATCCAGCGAGGCAAATACTGATTTGGACAATACTTATTTTATTAGGTTTGTTAGGAACACGTGATGCTGGGGCATTTGGTTATGAAAATCGTTTAGAAAGTATCGGTTTTTCAACCTTGCCTGGTAACAAAGTCCAAATTAATTTAAATTTCTCACAATATGCACCTATGCCTACTGACTTTTCAACGGATAATCCTGCAAGAATTGTATTGGACTTCCATCGTGTAAGTTTAGGACTCAGTAGTCGTTCTCAACCCATTGGTATTGGTGCAGTACAAAGTGCAACAGCGGTTGAAACCTCAGATCGGACTCGAGTAGTACTTAACTTAGTCCGTATGGTATCTTTCAACATTGATACGATGGGTAACAAAGTCTATATATCTTTGGACAATATTAATACAGCAGTAACGACTTCTTCTGCAGAAGACCGCAATCCATTAGCAACTTCTAAATTACAAGCGGCTTCTCAAACAATACCAACTCAATCAATTCCTATCATAAAACATATTGACTTTCGACGGACTTCTGAAGGAGCAGGCCGAATTATGGTAATGCTTTCTGGAGCGAATGTCGTTGTTAATATGGAAGAGAAAGGTAATAACATTGTGCTCAATTTTTCAGATATTAGTTTACCTGAAAAATTGGATCGTAAATTAGATGTTATTGACTTTGCCACACCTGTTATTTTTGTGGATACTCAGGCACAAGATAATAATGTCACCATGACAATTAATGTGCGTGAAGACACTGAAGAAGAAGAATATGATCATTTAGCTTACCAGTCAGAAGGCATGTATGTGATTGAAGTGCGTAAAATCACTAAAGAAAAAGCTAAAGCACTGAAAAAGAAAGCCCCTGTTTACAAAGGCCAAAAGGTTTCTTTTAATTTTCAACAAATTGATGTACGGGCTGCGCTTATGCTATTAACCGATTTGCCTGGTGTTAACTTGAATATGGTCACCAGTGACGCGGTACAAGGAACGATGAGTTTAAGGTTAAAAAATGTGCCTTGGGATCAAGCTTTGGACATTATTTTAGAATCCCAAGCGTTGGGTAAAAAACGAGTTGGTAATGTATTATTAATTGATTTAAAAGAAAATATTGCTAAACGTGAAGAAGCTGAACTCCAGGCAAACAAAGCCATTAAGGCATTGGCACCGCTCCGCACAGAATTTATTCAAATTAATTATGCGAAAGCCGAAGATTTAGAATTGTTAATTAAGTCAAGAACCGGAGGAGAAAAGAGCCACTCCTTCTTATCTGGACGTGGTAACGTCTCTGTTGATAGGAGAACTAATCGATTAATTATCCAGGACACAGCTGATCGGTTGGAAGAATTGCGTAATCTCATTTCTTCGTTAGACATACCTTCTCGCCAAGTACTGATTGAGTCCAGAGTTGTGATTGCCACGGATGATTTCAGTCGTAGTTTAGGGGTCAAATTTGGCTATAGTGGTAATCAAGATTTAGGCGGTGGTTATGGCGTTGTTGTCGGTGGTAAAATAGCTGGTGATACAACATATCGCGACGGTACAGCTTTTACAGGTGAAAATACTCAGAGTGAAGGAGGGCAAGGGGAAAACTTTATTGTGCGTTTACCTGCTTTTATTGCTGGTTCATCAAATCCAGCCTCTGCAGTTGGTTTAGCCATTGGTAAAATTGGCAGTCAACTTTTGCAGCTAGAATTATCTGCCATGCAGCTGGAAGGCAATGGAGAAATTGTCTCCAGTCCTCGAGTTATTACGGGTAATCAGGAAAAGGCTGTGATTACTCAAGGTTCTGAAATTCCAGTACCAGGCGTTGCAGGCGTGGGTGCTGCTATTCCAACAGAATTTAAAGAAGCTGTGCTTCAATTGGAAGTGACACCTCAAATTACACCAGATGATCGCGTCATTATGGAATTATTAGTGAAAAAAGATGAACCTAAGTCAGATGGCTCCATTAGCAAACGTGAAGTTCAAACTAAAGTGCTAGTAGATAATGGAGAAACTGTGGTGCTAGGGGGAGTTTATGAACAGAGCCGTAGTCAAGGTGTCGAGCGTGTGCCTTTTTTAAGTGACATTCCATTTTTAGGGGAATTATTTAAAAAACGTTTTAAAACAAATAATAAATCTGAATTATTAATTTTTGTCACGCCGAAGATTTTGAAGGAAACAAGCTAGTTTGAAAAGTCAAAGTTCAGAACTTCGATAAAAGAGGGTATATCTCCATTGTTACTGGCCAACTTTAACTTTTTATACCAACTTCTGAATTCTGTCTCCTGTATTCTGATTTCTATATTCTCCATCTTTATCAAGAGGAAAAAACAATGCCCAATCAATTATTGAAATGGTTGTCGTACCTTTTTATAGCTACGTTGCTAACAGCCTGTAACAGTGGAGGCGATGATTCAAGTGACTTTTTTAGCAGCTCAACAACCACTCCAACGACGCCAGATACAAACACTGGTGATTTGACTGCTTATGTTGGATTTGCAGGACAAGTACTCATGCCACCTGGCCAAGACAGTACGTATTTAAATATTACAACGTATGACAGCGCAGAGGGAGGTGCACGTTTGCCTAATGTACCTCTTGGATTTAGTACAACTGGCTCTGCTACCATTGATGAGGCTCCTGCATCAACCAATGAACAAGGGGATGCGAGTTTTACTGTTCATGATCCTGTGGATGAAAATGTCATATTAGTGACTGAAGGCCAAGGAAATTACAAAGGTACAGTCAGTATTCCCCTTTACTTTGGAGCATCAGTCATTTCTAACGTTGTTTCGGCAACAACCATTCCTGCTGATGGACAGACAGCTGCAGTAATTCAAGTGTTAGCACATGATTGGGCAGGCTTACCCATCGCAGATTTGCCAGTGCTTCTTTCTTTTTCTCCAAATAGTTTTGCTGTACCAGCTATCGCCAATGGCTTTACAAACGCAAGTGGCCAGTTCTCTACTGAGATTGTGGACACAGTGGCAGAACAAGTCATTGTCACACCGATTGTCGGTGGTTTTGTGGCAGATGGATTAACCTTGAATTTTGGTATAACTCTGGATACACCCAATACAGTCCATGCAAACATCTTAAATGCTGACGAATTCCCCATTTTAGCTGATGGTACATCAACTGCAGACTTAGAAGTTATTGTTAGAGATGAAGTAGGTAACCCACTGATTGGAGTGCCCATTAGTTTATCATTTCCTGAAGATTCTTTTGCTGTTGCCATAGATGCAGGGGGTGATACTGATGCCAGTGGAGTATTTACAACACAAATCACTAATAATATTCCACAGACAACGTCTGTTATTGTGACAGCTGGCGGTCGTTCGATTGACCCCATTGAATTAGTTTTTGGTACTGCAGAAGCAGTGACCGTTCCTAGTAGCTTAGACATTATTACTAAAGCCGACAATGTTGAGCCCAATGGAAGTGCAAAAGCGTCTGTTGTAGTCGTCGCAAGAGATAGTGGTGGTGCGCCAATTCCTAATGTGCCTGTCAGTATTACCAGCGATTCTGCCACCGCATTTATGCAATTACTCGGTACCAGTGGCACCTTGTATGTCACAGGAAATACTGGGGACTTAGGGTATTTTGAAGTCAATATATCCAATACAGTGGAAGAAACAGTTACATTAAACGCCATTAGCTCTGGTAAAGACGGTAGTTCCGTGTCTGGCTCTCAAACAGTAACTTTCCAAAGCGCCCAAACTCCAGGTGGCATTGCGGTTAGCCGTGTTGAACTTGAAGTATTAGACAATGCCCAACCTGCCAGTGGAGAAGCCGCTGTCATATTACGTGGTCGTATCCTAGATTCTTCGGGCACTCCATTAGCTGATGTGGATGTTAGCATTATTGTTGATGGTGGATCTGCAAATATTAATTTGTTGAACAGCGGTAAAAGTGATGCCAGCGGGCGATTCTTTGCTGAATTGACTGACACCCGTGTTGAAAGCTTTAAAGCCAAAGCTGTAGCTGGCGGGGTAGAAAGTGTGTGGCAATCAGTACAATTTGTAGCTGTTCCTCCCCCGCCTGGTGAAGAGCCCGGTACACCCCCAACTTTCATTAAACTACAAGCTTCTCCTCTTAAACAAATTGCCAATGGTGAGAAAGCCATCAACTTACTAGCCAGTGTTCGTAATGAACAAAATGTACCTATGGAAGGAGTTACCGTCACCATTGCGGCAGAAGGCAGTAATACGGCAATATTTGACAATGGTCAGCAAAAAACAGGAGCCAGTGGGGCTACAAACTTTAAGTTGACTGATTCTAACATTGGCAATTACACAGTGAGAGCCACCGCTTTTGTGACTGATACCAGTGGCAAAATTGTGGGTAAATCCATTACTGACGTGGTAGATATTGCTTTTATTTCAGGAGATGTGGATTATGCTAATGTTCAGTTAGAAGTGTCTGTATTAAATGACAATCAAAAAGCTAATGGCACTGATGCAGTTAATATTAACGTCTTCTCAAAAGACACGGGTGGACGTTTTGTCCCTGACGTACCTATTATTTTGGTGATGAATAGCGGGAAAGCCAGTGCAACACCTGCATCAGGCAATACTAATGAAAATGGTTTATTCACGACAGCCATTACCTCTGCTGAGGCAGGGGAAATTGTAGTGACGTTTGCGATTGATGGTACTACAATTGAATCTAACCCCGTTCGAATCAACTTTTTAGCAGAAACTGCCGTGACACCTGCACGAATTGAAATTCGAGAAGTGTTAAATTCTCCACAAGTTGCTGATGGTGAGTCGAAAGTTACGGTTGTGGCTGTTCCCATTGGGGATAATGGGCAACCGATTGCTGATTTGAGCGTTGAATTATTACTGACGCCCGATGATGTTGTTCAAGTGTCTGATGGAGGTAAAAAAACATCAAATGCAGTGGGTGAAGCACGATTTACCCTGACCAATACAGAGGCTCAATCTATAAAAATAACACCTGTCGCCGTTTCAGACGCAGGCAATATTGTGGGAGATGACACGTTTGTTGAATTTACATCAATTCCCACAGTGATGGCAACCACATTGACCTTAAATGTGACCAATAATAATCAAGAAGTGGGTAATGAAGCTAACTTGACAGTATTAGCCAAAGATCGGGCTACTTTCCCACTTAATGGAGTTCCTATTATATTTTTAGTTGAACCCGTGAATAACCCACCTGATGTCACAGGATCAGCTTTATTTGGTGATGGAGGTTTTAAAGGTGAAACGGCAAATTCAGGGACATTTACAACCACTATCTCAAATACTCAAGCAGGTACATTTAAAGTCACAGCCTTAGTCGAAAATGCGCTTCAAGTACGTAGTAATACTGTGCAAGTCACGTTCAAACCAGCAGCCGGCATATCTGAACCTGAAGTCAATGAAATTAGATTACTTAAGAGTAAGCAAGAATTACCTTCTGAAGGATCAAGTGAAGGCATTTTGATTACCACTATTTTAAAAAATTCAGCTAACAATTTGGTAGAAGGAGCAGTAGTTAGTTTTCGTTCAGACTCGGGAGAAATCCAACCCGTTCAAATTGAAGGTGGTACAGCTGAAGCTGGTGTCACAGATGCTGCAGGACGTGCGCAGGCGCGTTTGACCACTGTAGGAAATCCAAAAGAACGCACCATTACGGTCACGGCAACAGTTTCAACGCCCACTGGAGATACAAAATCGGTCGATATTCAAATTCCTGTGACAGGTACAAAAGTAGGTATTCAAGGTCCAAATGCAGTCACCATTGGAGTCCCTGTGGAATACATTGTCACATTAAAAGATTCATCTGATGCTGGATTAGCAAATCATGTATTAAATGTGTCTTCTGATCTCAATTTGGGCAATACGGTCAATCCTGCTTCGGTGACAACAAATAGTTTAGGGCAAGGTACGGTAAGTTTTACTGCCAATAACTTAGGTCCAAACAGTAAAGATGTGATTACAGTCAGTAGTGAATTGGCACAACAAACGGCAACATTAGAAGTCAATATTTCTGATGATAAATTTGTGGTCACGCCAGTTCCATTACCTCCCCCTTTTGATAAACGTTGTACATCCATTGACAATCTTGCCACCGTTGAACCTCATTGTGAAATTCCTTTAAGTAAGGAGCAACAGTTTAAGGTTGAATGGACAAAAAGTGGTAAGCAAGTACCTAACACTAAAATTGAGCTATCAACTACACGAGGTAATTTGCCATCCCAGACATTTACACAATTAGATGGGACAGCTACCTTTACTTTAAGTGCTGCTAATAATGCAGGGCCTGCTATTGTCAGCGTTCGTGCACAGGATGGACCTTCTTTCCAGTTTGAAGTTGAATTTGTCGCAACCAATGCCGATTCAATCTTCTTACAACCCAGTCGTGCAGTTATTAGTACCAACGTGCCAGGCTCAAACACAGAGCAAAGTGAGATTATTGCTATTGTGCGAGATGCCAATAATAATTTGGTGAAAGGTAAACGTATTGATTTTGTACTCACAGATATTACAGGTGGACAACTTACTCGCAATACAGATGTTACTGATAGTTTCGGTCGAGCAAGTACGGTATATATTGCAGGCTCTTCTTCCAGTGGAGAAAAAGGGGTTACTATCAAAGGAACAGTATCAGACACACCAGGTGTTAATAGTACGACAGCATTGACGGTTGCTCAAAGAAGTTTATTTATCTCTATTGGTTCGGGTATTGATATTAATAGAGATGGACCACGCTATAGTGTGCCACACTCTGTACTTATCACAGACTCTAATGGTACACCTGTAGCTGATGCTGAAATTACATTAGGTATTTATCCCAAATCCTATTTTAAAGGGATTGTTGTTGCAGGTGAAGATGGAAATAGTATTGAAATTGCAAGTATTTGTGATAATGAGGATATAAACCGCAATGGTATTTTGGATGCAGGTGAAGATGGAAATAATAATGGCAAGCTTGATCCTGGTAATGTGGTTACTGTTGATAATTTGATTGTCAAAACAGATCAAACTGGTTTTGTCGACTTTAATGTTGTTTATGCAACTCAGTATGCCAATTGGGTTGAAACCGAGGTGATTGCCCGTGCTGTCGTTTCAGGGAGCGAAGGAAGTACAACCGTGCAATTTGTCACAACCTGCGCTATCGCAGATAAAGAAAGCTGTCCAAGCTCCAGTCCCTTTGTTGGGCTGATTGATGGCATAGATCAAAATGGTAATCCCGCCAAGGTACCAGGATTTAGTTGTAGCGATCCATTTTAATGTTTTTCGTTACCAAGCTGGAGCTTCTCTGCCATTAAGGAACTGAAATTTAATAAAGCCTGAAACAAGACTTGGCAAGTTTTCAAACCTGCCAGGTCTGAATTCCTAAGTTAAGTTTGTAGGAGTGCAAACTTTAGTTTGCTTGAGCAAGATAAATCTTACACTCCTAATTCGATAATACTTAGCTTAGAAGTGATTGGAAATTAGTTTGCATAGCAGTCAGTTATTAACTTTCAGGAGTCCGTAGTGATAGCAAGACAATACCTTATTCAAAACTTGCCGCCTACTTATTCCTTGAAGCTTATTCTAAGTATCTTACTTATTTTTTTGCTGACTGGCTGTGGTGAAAACTTAGTTAAGCCCTCGTCAGAAACCCAATTATTGTGGGAAAGTCACCAACAGCGATTGCAAACGCTGAATAAATGGCAGCTCAATGGTAGAGTCGCTGTTTACAACGACCATGAAAATTGGCTAATCAAAGTACGTTGGGATCAAAACTTAGATAAGTATCAATTACATTTTTACACTCCTTCAGGCCAAGGTGTGGCAAAACTAGTAGGCATGTCCCAACAAGTGGAAATGTTTACCGCTGAAAATCAACACTACGTTGCCCAGCATCCTGATGCGTTAGTTGCACAAACGTTTAATATCAATTTACCCGTCACTGGTTTGCGTTTTTGGATTCGTGGCATGCCTACACCAGATGTTCCTATTGATAACTACTATCTTAATAAACAAGGTTATTTAACCCAACTAGAGCAAGATGGTTGGAAAATTAACTTTCAGACTTATGCTAAATCATCAAATTGGTTTTTACCCAAAAAATTGCTACTGACCAACTCACAGTATAAAGTTAAAATTATTGTTCTTAACTGGCATATCAGCTAAAGAATGAGAATTTAATAGTTTTTAAAACTTGGTAGTCCACCAAAAGTAGTGATTTTATATTAGACCACTTGCAAAATAACTTACGGAAAGATTTAAGGAATTAGTCTAATATATATAGCAACAATCAGATTAAAGTGTTACCTAACCTTCTTCTCGGTTTGGTTACTTTTACCCTCTCTTCTTCTCTGTACTCTATCCTAAATAGCGTTTAAATCCTTCAGTTGATTACTTTTTTAGTTTTTCACCATTCATTTCTTTTACTTTTACCCTCATTTTACTTATTTGAGCTTTCGTTTAACTTTCTTTTTTCAATCGCTTATTTCGAAAGGGGTCTATTTAAATTAATATTGTGATATTTGAAGAAAAAAAAACTTGGTGCACAGTTTCCTTGGCCTCTTTCTTATGTAGAAGGAAAAATTCAAGTCCATAATTCCATAATACTGATTTTTAAGTGCTACTTTACTTATGATAATTTATATTAATATTATTAAAATTCATAATTTATGGAAAATCATGATAATATTTAACGCCAGAAAAACTCATCTCTATGGATTTACTTGGGTATTTAGTCAGTATAATATCTGTCACTGTACTTGTCATAGATAGAATTTTTATTAAATTTCTTGCATAATCAGTCAACATCAAAGAAAATCTTTTATCCTACATTCTAAAAAAGGAATATACTCAAATGAAAGGTGGTTTTTCAAATTTAATGAAACAAGCCCAAGATATTCAAGCTAACTTCCAAAAAGCTCAAGAAGAAATCGCAAATTTGGAAATTATAGGTGAATCGGGTGGTGGTATGATAAAAGTCACTATGACAGGTAAACATGATGTCAAAAAAGTACTCATTGATGATGATCTAATCGGTGATGATAAGGAAATGCTTGAAGATTTACTTGCAGCTGCAATTAATGATGCAGTGCATAAAGTTGATAATGTAACGCGGGAAAAAATGACCAATGAATTAGGCATTCCACTACCCGCTGGTATGAAATTACCATTTTAATGGCTGCCCGTCATATTCAGCAGTGGTTTGAAACACCACTGGGAAAAAAACTGTTAAGCGCTGAAATTTCTGCCTTACAACCTTTTTTACCTCATATATTTGGTTATCATTTACTGCAAATAGGTAATGTAGGTAGAGGTGAACTATTTCAAAATAGTCGAGTATCCTATCGTTGTTTCATCACAGATGTGCCAGAAATAAACATTCCTGGTGCCTATTTATATGGAGAACTTGATAACTTACCTTTTAGCCATGACTGTATGGATGTAGTCTTATTACCACATGTATTAGAATTCGCTTCAAATCCCCATCAGATATTAAGAGAAATTGAAAGAATACTGATTCCAGACGGGTACGTAATCATTTTAGGGTTTAACCCTATAAGCTTATGGGGGACATGGCGCTGGTGTGGTACTCGTCGCAAAACTTTACCCTGGTGTGGTCATTTTTTACCTATTTTCCGACTCCATGATTGGTTAACCCTATTAGGGTTTAAATTAGTAGAAAAACAAACCTTTTTTTTTGATTTACCCTTTGAAAGTGCACGTTTTGCAAAATATACAACCCTACTTGATAAAATGGGTAAAAAATGGACTTCGCATCTTGGTGCGGTTTATTTATTAATTGCTCAAAAGCAAGTAACTACTTTAACGCCGATTAAACCTTCTTGGATAAGTCAACAAACGTTAGTGCCAGAAGCCATCAGCACACCTTTTGGTAGCAAGAAGTGAATAATCATTTTATATGCCTGGGTGTTGCGCCAACCAATCTAAATATTTTTTCACACCAGACTCAACTGTATCAAAAGGTTTATTATAACCTGTTTCCTGTAATGCCATGATGTTAGCTTCCGTAAAACTTTGATAATAGCCTTTTAGATGTTCTGGAAAAGGAATATATTGAAGTTCTCCTTTACCATACCATTTTAATACAGCTTTTGCGATGTCATTGAAAGTTTGACTTTTTCCCGTGCCAACATTAAATATACCTGATCTTCTAGGCTGATCAATTAAAAACCACAAATTAATCGCGATAACGTCATCAATATAAATGAAATCACGTCGTTGTTCACCATTATCATAACCATCACTGCCTTCAAATAATTTTATAACCCCTGTTTCTTGTATTTGACGATTTAAATGAAAAGCAACGCTGGCCATCGAACCTTTGTGTTGTTCTCTTGGCCCATAAACATTGAAATAACGAAATCCAATAATTTGAGAAGTAGAAATAGACAAGTGGCGACGCACATATTGATCAAATAAAAACTTTGAGTAACCATAAACATTAAGTGGAGCTTCGTACTCCCGATCTTCTTGAAAAACATTTCCGCCACCGTAGACAGAAGCACTTGAAGCATATAAAAAGGGAATATGTCGTGAAAGGCAATAATGCAGCACGGTTTTAGAATATTCGTAATTATTTTGCATCATATATTGCCCATCCCATTCAGTTGTGCTCGAACAAGCACCTAAATGAAAAAAAGCTTCTATTGTTGTGCCTAAATAATCTTTTTTAGCTAATTTAAGCAAAAAGTCGTCTTTTTCTAAATAATCATAAATTTCACAATCCACTAAATTTTTAAATTTTTCGCCTTGCTTTAAATCATCAATAACAATAATATCTGTGTAACCTTTTTGATTTAACCCTTTGACCAAATTGCTACCAATAAAACCAGCCCCACCTGTTACAACGATCATGATAATTCCACCCATTATTTTTATTGAATTATTTTTCCCTAGCAGGAGTGTAGGATTTATCTTGCAAACTACAGTTTGCACTCCTGAAGAACAAACTAACTTTCACTGACAGTTTTCATTGACTGAATCAATTGTGTTGTCGATACGCCATCGACAAAATCCAAGGTTAGCACTTGCCCCCCATTTTCTAACACGCATTCACTGCCTGCAATTTCATGAGGAAGATAGTCTTCTCCTTTCACTAAGATATTGGGTAATAACTGGCAAATTAAAGATTGCGGTGTATCTTCTGTAAAAGGCACTGCCCAATCAACACATTCTAATGCATTAAGTACTGCCATACGGTGAACTAATTTATTAATGGGACGTTGTGGACCTTTTAGGCGTTTAACAGAGTTATCATCATTGACCGCAACAATTAAGCGATCCCCAAGTTGACGTGCTTGAGTTAAATATTGCACATGCCCTGCATGTAAAATATCAAAACAACCATTGGTCATCACAATTGTTTCACCATTATCTTTAGCAATTTGTACAATTTTTCGTAAATTTTGTATAGTATAAACACCTTTGTGCGGCTGTCTATGCAAAGCAAGCTCTAATTCTGCTACTTTAACACTGGCAGCACCTAATTTACCCACCACAATACCTGCGGCTAAATTTGCTAACGCCGTTGAAGCGGCTAAATCATGATTCACGGCCAAACTTGCTGCAAGTACACCAATCACAGTGTCGCCCGCACCGGTTACATCAAATACTTCTCGCGCATGGGCGGGCAAATGTAAAGGTTCATGCGCTTGACGCAATAAAGTTACCCCTTGCTCACTTCGAGTAATTAATAAAGCTTCAAGCGCTAACTGTTGTCTCAGTGTTTCACCTTTGGCCACTAATTTTTCTTGAGTTTGGCAATGTCCTACCACGGCCTCAAATTCAGTTAAATTTGGAGTAATTAAACTTGCCCCATAATATTTCTTAAAATCTTGACCTTTAGGATCAACTAAAACGGGTTTACCTGCTTGACGTGCCATTTGAATAATAGGTTGAGGGTTAGCTAATACTCCTTTGCCATAATCAGAAAGAACCACCACATCTGCCAAATTTAATTGTGCTTTTATATTTTTCAATAAAGACTGTGTATCTAAAGGGGAATTTTTTTCCTCAAAATCTAAACGAATCAACTGCTGATGGCGACTAAGAATACGTAGTTTTGTTGTCGTTGGCATGATGGGAAACTGGGATAACACACAATGTACCCCGTGAGACGTGAGTTGAGTGAATATCTGTTCACCCGCATCATCATCGCCAATCACACCAACTAAGGTTGCTTTCCCACCTAGCCCAGTAATATTCAAAGCCACATTACCTGCACCACCAGGGTGTTCACGTTGTTCCGTAATATGCACGACAGGAACAGGGGCCTCAGGTGAAATACGAGAAGAATTGCCATGCCAATAGCGATCAAGCATAACATCGCCAATAACAAGTACATGTGCGCGACTAAAGTTTGGAATAGATGGAATCATGTTAAGCGTCAGGAAAATAGCATAATTTCTAAACTTAGGTGGTCAATTTTTTAACTGTCTCACATTATAACCTGGTTACTTTTTCTATGAGTACTTTTTGAAAGTTATAGTCACAGCCATTCAAAATTAGTCGGTATTTTTATAAATTTTCGTACCGTGCACTACGTGGCAAAATTAAGCGCTCTAGTTTTGACGTGCGAAGAGTCTATAAATGCCTATGTTAGAGGTTATTAGTCTGTTTTAAAAACTAAGCAATCAACATGGATAAGCGGGAATGCAGGGCCTAAAATCAGGGAACTGGTTCAGGGAAGGGTGAATAATACCATTAAAATAGAGAAAAATAGCATTTCATTATTTCTTCAAAGCTTGGTGTCGAAGAAGATGCGTTTCTCTTTGCAAAAAACCATGAATTTTGGGGATTTCGCATTACCAACCCAGAAACATTAAAACGCAACTTTCAAAAAGACACGCTGTTTTGGAAACAATACTGGGCAAGTAAAGGCAAAAAACCAGACTTAAAACTGCGCAAAGGGAAAAACCAAAAGCTACTGAAAAACCAAAGCCCGTTGAAAAGCCAAAACCAATTGAAAAGTTTGAGGAACAAAAACCCAGAGAAACCTGCCCACTTTGTGAAAAAGCTAACGGTATATTTACAGTGGTTCCAAATAAAATGCCCTCAGTAAGATTACGCTACGCTTGCCCACACGACAAGAAGAAAATTGAAGAACATCTTGAGAAATATAGGGTGAAAATTTCATGATAATTTTAACGTAAACATTGCAAATCCCGTCCTGCATTTCAGCTAACTGAAAACGAACAACGGGTAATGGAACTCCCAATTCTTCACAGTCAATCCCGCAAACTATGAAGTCAACGAATTAGGGTCACTTCACAAAGGCTACGACATTGAAGCCATTGCAATTCATCCTGAAACCAACGTCATTTACGCCGTTTCAAGTAAAGATGTGAATAAACGCAAACTTAGAGGGATGCTTTACACGGTCGATGCCCAAACCGGTGAATTATCTCAAGTGGGTAACACTGGCTTTAAAGAAGTAGAAGATTTGGCTTTTGGCAGTGACGGAACCCTATGGGCATGGGCTAAAGGCAATGGAATGATTACCATTGATTTAGCCACAGGAGCAGGAGAGTTGGTGATAGTTTCTGATGTTAAATTAGAAGCGCTGACCTTAGACAAAAACAACGAACACACCATTTTTTATGGAGCAGTTGATAAAGAATTATGGGTATACAATCAAGATACTGCTCAACTTGAGGTAGCCTGTACCAACCTGCTTGGAGAAACGGAAGCCCTGGAAATGATGGATGATGGTACTTTGCTCATCGGGACGGATAAAAGTGAAACTTTCTATGCATTTGACGCTAAGACTTGTCAAACGCTTATAGAAGTGCCTATTCCATATGATGATGTGGAAGGTATTGCTTTTCCAATAAAGGCATGTGCTGAATAATCAAAAATGTAAGGAGTGCAATGTTAGTTATAATTATTGCACTCCTGAGTAGACAAACGAGGAAAATAATAGCTCGTAACCAAGCTTTGAAGAAATAATGAAATGCTTGTACCATGACTTATCCCTCTATGCCTAAATTTGGGCTTCTGAGTTTTTGGTGAACGGTTGACTTTGATAGCCACTGTTTTATTACGCTTTCTAAATCCCCTAATTTCACGGGTTTACTTAAATAAGCATTCATGCCCACTGATAAACAGCGTTCAGCATCACCTTCCATCGCATTAGCGGTTAAGGCGATAATAGGAATGGAGGTGGAGTTTCCTTTGTTTTTTTGCCTAATTTGATGCGTTGCTTCAAATCCATCCATTTCTGGCATTTGGCAGTCCATGAAGATTAAGTCAAATTGTTTACTTTCAAATAATTGCAGTGCTTCTATGCCATTATTGGCGACGATAACTTGACATCCTATTTTTTGCAGCATGATAGTCGCCACTTTTTGATTAGTTTGATTATCTTCAACCAAGAGGATACGATGTGGCATAGTCGTTAGCGGTTGCCGCTTTTCTTCAATAACTATTTGTTTATCATCTTGGCCAATGGCTTTTAGCAAAGCTTGTAATAAACCCTTTTGGGTAATGGGCTTAGTAATGCAAGCAATGAGATTCGGTAAAGCCTGTTGTTGACTAAGCGTTTTACTTAAGGAGGTTAATAAGATAATGGCTAAATGGTTCGCACTATATTCATGGCTTAATATTTGAATGAACTCAACCACGTCTGTTTTGGTGAGTTGCGCATCAATAACTATTATTTTATACGGTTTATGTTGAATCGCTGCAATTTTCAAAGCCCGTAACGCTTTATCTGTGGTATGTACAATACTCACTGTCATACCCCAACCTTGCGCTTGATTTTGTAAAATATGTCCATTGTGTAGATTATCTTCAACCACTAATAATTTAAGCCCTTGTAATTTTTCTACGCCAATCAGACTTGCTCTTGGGTTAGCGCTGATTTTAAGAAGTAAATTAAACCAGAATGTACTTCCTTCGCCAAACGTACTATGAACCCCAATATTTCCCCCCATCATACCCACTAGCCGTTGAGTAATGACTAATCCCAAGCCTGTGCCCCCATAACGGCGTGTTGTCGACGTATCTGCTTGACTAAACGGTTGAAATAGTTGCTGTTGCTGTTTCTCCGTTAATCCAATACCCGTATCCACAATTTCAAAATTCAGTAACATAATATCAAGATTGGCCTCTTGAGATTTTAGGGAAATGCGTAATAAGACTTCGCCTTTTTCGGTAAATTTAATGGCATTTCCAATTAAATTAGTTAGAATTTGGCGAATTCGTCCTGGATCACCAATCAGTTTATGAGCTATTGATGGCATTTCATAAAGTAATTCAGTACCTTGGCTGTCTGCTTTCACTGCAAATAAATTCAAAACTTCTTCCACCAATTCTCGCAAATCAAAATCAAGGACTTCCAAAATTAATTTATTGGCTTCTATTTTGGAAAAATCTAAAATGTCATTAATAATGGTCAGTAAACTTTCACCAGATTTACGAACAGTTTCAACATAATCAATTTGTTGAACGTCTAATTGTGTGCTTGTTAGTAATTCTGTAATCCCAATGATACCATTCATCGGGGTACGAATTTCATGACTCATGGTAGCCAAAAAATTACTTTTGGCACTATTTGCCAATTCAGCAGTTTCTTTTGCAAGTTGTAGTTCTGCCGTGGTACGCTTCTGTTCACGAATATCTCTGACAAAGCTGAAAAAACGCCATTCTTCATCTTGAAACTGCACAAAATTAGCACTGACTTCTACATCAATAGGATAATCTTGTTTATGCCAATGTTGAGTTTCAAATCGAATGGCGCCTTTGTCAATCATTTCTGAAATCAGTTCAAAGGATAATTCTGATCCCATTTTAGTATCTAGCATATCAATGGTCATATTTAGAAGTTCATCCCGAGAATAGCCCAACATCTGGCAAAAAGCTGGATTCACTTCTTTAAAATAGGTGTCACTACCAATAACGTAAAAACCATCTAAAGATCCTTCCAAAATTAACTGATTTCTTTGTAATTGCTGTTGTGCTGATTCTTTTGCCGTGCGTAATTCTGATGTTGCTTGCTTACGTTCAGTAATATCTCTAGCAAAGTTGAATAATACTTGCTCGCCATCTTCAAATTCGACGTAGCTGCTGCTTACTTCAACATCAATAATATGGTTTTGTTGATGGCATAATTGAGTCTCAAAACGTATACCACCTGCTTGTTTAATTGATTTTATTAATGCAGTAATATCTTCTTGGGCAAGTTTGGCATCAATGAAGGTAATTGGTTGACCAATTAATTCTTGCCGCTTATAACCCGACATTTGACAAAAAGCAGGGTTGACTTCTTGAATAATTTGATGAACATCAACGATAATAAAGCCATCCATGGACCCATTTAATATAGTTTGATTTCGTTGTAACTGCTCTTGCAATTCTTGCTCTGCATATTGCCTAGCAATCACCCCACGTAAACTATCCCCCACGACTCTGAGCATGAAAATATGGTTATCTGACCACAAGCTTTCGTCATGACAATTATCCAAACCAATAAATCCCCAAAAGTGATTTTGAAAATAAATAGGTACAATTAAAATTGCTAGAATTTGTTGTGCTTGCAGAAACTCATTCATTTCTAAAGGTAGATCTTTTGCTAATACATTAAGTGGCCTACCTTGAGAAAGCTCATCATACCAATAGTTAGGAAAATTATCGTAAGGTAAGTTTTGTAATTCAGGATTATTTATTTGAGATTTAACATTTGAAGTAGACCATTCCATGCGCTGGCTTTGAACCAGTCGGCCTTGGTAATTTAGGTTATTTTCAAAAATATACACCCGATCAGCGCCTGAAACTTGACCAATAATAGATAAGGCTTCTTGGCTTGCCGCTTGGTAATCTTTTGTTGTCAGCAAATTGCGAGTGGCATTGGCCACTGCTTGTAAAATAGTATCTCTTTCAAGAAGTGCAATTTCATTGCGTTTTAAATCTGTAATGTCTATGGTGCTGCCAACAATAAAACGTTTTCCTTGAGCATCAGTATAAAGGGCTTTTTTATTTAAAACAGTGTGGGGTCCAGTAGGAGTGGTAAGCACTGTTTCAATAATTGAAGTTTCCCCAGTTTCCAAAATTTCGTCATCGCGTTGCCAAAATATCTGCGTTTCATGTTCTGGAAAAAAATCTACATCAGATTTGCCGAGCAATTCTTCTTTGTGATGACCCAACATGTCACAAAAACTATCATTGATTAATACCCAATGGTGTTGTTGATCTTTAACAAAAACAGGCGTTGGAATTGCGTTAACCACTTTATCTAAGAAATCTTTGGAAGCTTGCAAAGCTTGTTCTGCTAATTTTTGTTCGGTAATATCTGTATGAACACCCACCATTCGATGAATTTGGCCCTGCTTATCCAAAATGGGCGTGCCACGAGACAATATCCAACGGTAATGTCCATTTTTATGTTTGAGACGATAAGCTGCCTCATAATGGCGACTTACACCTGTTAAGCAGTCGTGTAATTTAGCTAATGTCTGTTCTTTATCTTCAGGATGAATTAACTGCATGATAGCATCTGGAGTCGATAAAATTTCTCCTTCAGTGTAACCTAGCATAGTTTTCCAACGAGGCGAATAATAAACATTATTGGTTAATAGGTTATAATCCCAAATACCATCGTTAGCCCCTTGCATGGCGAGGTCAAAACGTTCTTCTCTTTCTCTTAAGGTTTTTTCAATTTCCTTGCGCTTACTAATATTTTGAAACATGGCAAGACATTGAAATTCGCCGCTCACAGTTGAAGTTCGAGTGACAGTGACATGGCACCAAATCATTTGACCATTTTTACGAATATAACGCTTTTCAAGCTGATAGTTATCAATCTTTCCTTCAACCAACAAGTTAAAATGTTCTAAGCTGACATTTAGGTCTTCAGGATAAGTAAATTCACCAAAATGCATGGTACATAGTTCATTGGTGTCATATCCCATCATTTTTTCAAAGGCAGGATTAGCTGCCAATGGTAACCCTTCTTGACGCGAAAAAAGAATCCCCATGACACTTTTTTCAAACAATTTACGATAACGTCTCGCTTCTTCATGAATAGTGCTATTAACATCTACTAGTGGTTGCACTACAGCATAAAAGTGTTTACTATCTGCACACAACTTGGCTTCCCACACAAACCATTGATAATCAAGTTGTTTACAACGAATTCGATTACTAAAATGAACTGTTTTAATGTCTTGATAGAGTAATTTAATTGTCTGCTCAGTAACAGGAATATCTGCTGCATGGATAATACTTTGACAGTCTCTTCCTACCAGAAATTCAGAGGAGCACCCTAGTTTTTGTTGCCAAGCAGGACTCACTTCACAAAAATTGCCTAACTCATCTAGGATGCAAAGCATGACTCCGGATAAGGATAAAAAATTAACGCCGTAAGATGTTATCATTTTATTTGATGGTCATTCTTAATGATTGCTTTATGGCAAAATATGGTTATATTTTCTATTATCTCACAAATTTATTTCAGAAATCAGAAGTCAAAATTTGGCATTCAAAAATTTGACAAAAAAGCTGCGTTTTACACTTTTTTTTTCTGAACTCCTGAAAGGTATATTAAAATGAGCATAAAATCAGATAATTGGATTCGTCAAATGGCTAGTACTCACAAAATGATAACCCCTTTTGAACCTTATCAAATTAAAAAACAAGCAGATAAAAATATTATTTCTTATGGTACATCCAGCTATGGATATGATGTGAGATGTGCTAACGAATTCAAAATATTTACTAATATCAATTCAACCATTGTTGACCCTAAAAATTTTGATGCAAATAGTTTTGTAGATATTGCTTCTGATGTATGTATTATTCCGCCTAATTCGTTTGTCTTAGCACGAAGTATTGAATATTTTACTATTCCACGAGATGTACTTGTCATTTGCGTGGGAAAAAGCACTTATGCAAGATGCGGTATTATTGTGAATGTCACACCTTTAGAGCCAGGTTGGCATGGACATGTAACGTTGGAATTTTCTAATACTACGCCATTGCCAGCTAAAATTTATGCCAATGAAGGCGTGGCTCAAATGTTATTTTTGGGTGCTGATGAAATGTGTGAAATGTCTTATGCTGACAGAGAGGGGAAATATCAAGGACAAACTGGTGTGACCTTACCGAAAGCGTGATACACTAGATGAGAATTTTCTAAACTTCAGACCTGACAGGTTTTTGCTTATTCTTGGCCAAGAAGTTTCAGCTTATTGTTGCTCCATAATCCGATTTTTGAGTGGCTGTGACTATAATTGCAAAATGTTTAATAAATTTCAAAGTTAATCCTGCGCAATTTATATTTAATTATTTAATGATGAAATTATACAATTTGAAAGTAGGCTGTTTACTTATTATGTTACTTTTAGCAAGAATTAGTTAGCACTTTGCTTGAAGTCATTCTAAAGCTTGGGTTTTTCTATTCTTTGTTATTTTTTAGCTGTTTTGTTCCAAACTTAAATTGCTCAACACTTTGGAGTGAAGTCTAATTTTACTATTAGTTTGGAGGCTTCTTTACCCAATATTTTTGCAATTGATAGCTTTATTAGGAGGTATGTATGAATCAATTTTTATTAGCTTTTCTCTCTTTCGTAGTTATATTTACCTATGCTAGATTTATTAGTGCTACAGAAGCTTTACCAAGAGTTGAGGTAGTTAAACAAAGCCTGAGTGAACAGGGTTATTTTCGTTATAAAGGCACATCAACAAAAATTATTCCTAGAGGAAATAATTATATTAAGTTGAGATATCATAATTCCATACCCTATCATGCAACATTTGAAGTAGGTTTTTATAATTCCAGTGATGTGGAATCCGCATTAAACTCCATGAATTATTATGGTTATAATGTAGTAAGAATTTTTATTGATCCAGGTCATTGGTCAAGAATTGGAATTGCCAATAAAAATGGAGTTGCTGGCTTATGGGATTCTACTCCACAACTAGACGTCAATTATATGAATAATGTTGCTGACTTTATAAAAAGAGCAACTGTTCATAAAATATATGTTATTCCTGTTTTGAATGAACTTCCATACAATAGTCCTTATATGGGAACTGTTGTTCCAGATCCAAAAATAGGTGGTATAAATGCTTTCTACTTAAACCAAACCTACATTAATGCTAAAAAGAGATATGCAGAAGATTTTGTTGTGGCGTTAAAGGCAAGAATAGATGCATGGCGAATGACAACTATTTTTGCCTATGCTTTGGAAAATGAGCTATTTTTTGATGCAAGTTATCCACCTTTTTCAAGCTCTTCTATTATAGTTAATACAGCAGATGGACAGTCTTACAACATGGGGGATGCGTCACAACGTCAACAGGCTGCTGATTCTAACATGGTGCATTGGGCCATTACATTGACAAATGCAATTAAGATGAAAGACCATGACACAATGACCACTGTAGGTTTCTTTACGTATAACATCGTAGGTAAACCAGGCCCAAACGGACTTCTAATGGGGAATCCTCCTCCTCCTGATCCTCGATTTCCAGGAAGACCATTAATGCTTAGAGCATGGGCAGCAAATGTAGATTTTGTTGATATTCATGTGTATCCATACAGTGGCTGGACTTTATCATCAGATATGAATAGCATTGAATGGTGGGGTACACCTGGACCAATCATAATTGGAGAATTTGGTGCTGCTGAAAACTATTATAGTGATATCGTACAAGCCACTTACGCTATGAGAGAGCTTCAAGTAGATACATGTAATTTGTACAATGCTGCTGGTTGGTTGTTATGGACTTATGACAATCTTTTTCCAGATTTATCCCAAGATCCTCCAGGACACTACACCGTGTTGGAAAACAACGGAACGATAAATGGATTTCTTGCACCGATAGCACGTCCTAATCCGTGTGTCAATTAAAAGGAGACAGGCTTAATGGTTAGCACTGCTGCTTAGTCAGCACAATGTTCAGGTGCAAATTACCAAACAAACTTACACTACAAGTGGGATCAATCATTGTTAGTAAGCTTGTCAGAGCTTGTTGCCCTAATTATTTAGCCTGCGTAGAATGCACTGACGATTAAATGACTTGACGCTGGAGCGTGGGAATGAGGTAACGAAGTAAAACATGTCTCAAACTAATGTGGGATAAAGATAAAATTGTGCATCAAATAGTACAAGCTTTTTCAAGAAGCCTTACATTACGCGATACAGATAATCCTACAAAACCAAATATTAGAGTTGTATCACGGAATTTAAGATGGTATTTTGCGAAAAGGAGGATATAAGAAAGAACAAGTTTTGTAAACTTAGGAGAACGAGTA
>JADGDF010000051.1 GCA_016745055.1 Thiotrichaceae bacterium
TTTTCTGTTTTCACGTAGATACCTTTTGACTCCTTCAGGAATGCAAATATCTTATCCCAGTTCTGTTCTGATAGATTCGTATTGCTCATTTAGATAACTTCTTGACAAAATCAGAGTTATCTAACTTAATCCTTCAAATGTCAACAACGCCTAGATTTTATTGACATTTTCTGGCCAGACGTCATTCTCACTGCTAGGTTCTTATTTTAGCTGGACAGGATTAACTTGTAACCCTGTCCGTAATGTTTGAGAACAAGTTACAAACATTGCTCCCACATAACAATAGAAAAATAAAAAAGTTAAGTTTTGGAGTCCATTACTTCTTACTCAATACTTAGGTATAGGCAGCAGGTCGCTATTTTTATGTCTTGGGAGTTTAACTATAACTTGACTTCAATTGTGCCAACAATTTGAGATTGTCTCAATTCTTCAGGAATGACTTCTTTAAATTTTTTCTTCAATCCTGGTAGTAATAAGTCATAGTAGGCAATAGCAACCACTTTAGTTATATCTTCGGCTGAAATAGAATAAGTTAAAGTACGTGTTTCATGTGGTTTTAAACGAGTATCAGCTAATACTTGCGTTGCTTTAGGTGGTGGCGCAGGAAGGCCATCAGCATCTCCTAAAGCATACATTAATACAGCCTGTTTATCATCTTTGATTGGATGCGATTGGCTACTTTGCCAAATTACTTTTTCATCTTTATCATAAGCTGTTACTCGAATAAAAACATTTCTAAAGGGAGCACCAGTTGGGAAATTATGAGGTAATTGGTTGGCAAGGGTAATGGTTGTTGTTGGTTGTTCAGTGTCAGTATTCACATCCATTGTCATGAGTAAACCTCGACTAACCATAGGTGGTGAGTGACCACCAAGCATACTATGATCGACTTTACCATTAACCACTGGCATATGACATAATTGGCAATCTGTTGTCCCTTGAGCGGAGGCAATTTCGTCACCAGTATTGCATAAAGCTACTTTGTTAAAGTTTTTGCGTATGTCATGGCATCCCATACAAACTGCATTTGTTTTTAAAACTGTAGTATTTCCAACAATTTTAAACATGGGTGCTTCTCTACCCAAACTATCAATTTCAGGATGGATGGTTCGACCACTAGGACCTTGTAAGTTACTATCAGAATATTCGTACGCTAATATGCCCAATTGCAAGCCACCACCTGGCTTTTTAGTTCCCTTAAATTTAGAAAAAGAATGACAAGTGACGCAATTCACCCCTTCATTGTAAACAGGCATACTATCTAACTTGGTTTTACCATCTTTGGCTGCTGTTGGCGCATGACATTGTAGACAAATGGGATATTTTCCCTTCTTTTTAACACCTTCTTGAAGTGGATCGCCGATTACAGCTCGATAAAAAGCCGCATGTATGGGATCAGTCAATGCAGTACTATTGGCATGTACAGAGGATTTCCACTGCCCATATATCTGTTCATGACATTGACCACATTCTTCAGCAGGAATATGCCTAAGCAAGCGTTCTTCTTTAGCATTCACTCCATTCATCAACAAACAAAATAACATACCTAATAAGTAACTAAAATAAGGTATTTTTGAAAATTGCATCAATTTAAGCTCCATTTATGATAAATAGGCTTAAATATTATGGCAGTTAACTAAAAATTGCAATGGTATAATATGCTGGTAATTGTTTGATACTTTGCTTTAACTTAAAATACATTGATTAATCAGAACGCTCATTGTCTCCAAGCTATTTCACCGCTATTAAGTTAAGAAAATACTGGCTTTCTCATCTTCTCCTTAGTAATAATTACTTAACTTAATGGCTAGAATATATTTAGAAATGAGGTAATATTTAAACAATAATCTTAAATCTTACTGTTTCAATTTGAAACCGCAGTTTCTACCAATGTTAGTTTTTTACCTCATATAGAGAGTTAAGACTAATGCCAAGATTAGTTTCATAGAATGAAGAAAATTTGATGAACTTTTGATGACAACCATCAATTGTTTTCTGCCATTTCATTTTGGATTTGCTAGCATCTATTCAAGTATCCCATTGCTTTATCCCTGCATTTTATTTATCATTCCACCATCTCGTTATTATCTAAGCAGGCTAACTAATGGAAAGTTTGTAAGTTAAACTAGGTATGCCTGACTTCATATCCTCGAATGGTTTCATGCAGAAATCTCGCTAATATTTCTTATGTATAATCATTGTAATGTTCTCTACGTGGAGAAAGATCACCCATGGATTTATTAACTGCTTGTTTTGAAAATTTAAAACAACAAAAACGTGCCGCATTTATTCCTTACATGATGGCTGGCGATCCAAATCCTGACATGACTGTTCCTTTGATGGATGCACTAGTAGCAGGTGGTGCAGATATTATTGAACTGGGTATGCCTTTTTCTGATCCTATGGCGGATGGTCCTGTTATTCAACTTGCCAGTGAACGTGCATTAGCCGCTGGATCGAGTATGGAACATATTTTTGACAGCATAAAAATATTTCGTCAAAAAAATACAATAACGCCTATTATATTAATGGGTTATTTAAACCCAATCGAAGTTATGGGCTATGAAATTTTTGCTAAAGCATCTGAAAATGCAGGTGTTAATGGCGTACTTATTGTTGATGTTCCACCAGAAGAAGCGGTAGAAATGAATCAATGTTTTAAAAAACATCAAATCGCCATGATTTTTCTACTAGCACCAACCAGTACTGACTCTCGTATTCAAAGTATTTGCGAACAAGCAAGCGGTTATTTATACTACGTTTCTTTAAAAGGCGTGACAGGCAGTGCTCAACTTGATATGGAAAGTGTTGCTAATAGAATTGAAACTATTCGGCAATATACGACTTTACCCATTGGCGTAGGTTTTGGTATTAAAGATGTGGAAATGGCCGCAAAAGTTGCAAAAATCAGTGATGCAGTCATTGTCGGTAGCGCACTGGTACAACGGATTGCAACGGCTGCTGACTCAAAAGCAGTTATCCCCTTTTTACAAACGCTACGTACTGCTATAGAAACAGCATAAAACATATTTAATCACAGGTGACAAAATGGAAGCTTTTACCGTAGTAACAGGCACTGTCGTTCCTTTAAACAGGGCTAATGTTGACACTGATGCAATTATTCCCAAACAATTTTTAACCTCTATTAACCGCAGTGGTTTTGGCCCGAATTTATTTGATGAATGGCGGTATTTAGATCATGGTGAAGTAGGCATGGATTGTAGCCAACGGCCGCTCAACACAGAGTTTGTATTGAATCAATCTCGTTACCAAAGTGGCACTGTTTTATTGGCTCGCGACAATTTTGGTTGTGGCTCTAGCCGTGAACATGCGCCTTGGGCCTTACTCGATCATGGGTTTCGTACCATTATTGCGCCCAGTTTTGCCGACATTTTCTTTAGCAACTGTTTTAAAAATGGGATGTTACTCATTACATTGGAAAACAGTGTGGTTGATAAACTTTTTCAAGAAGTTGAAGCCACAGAAGGTTACCAATTAACCATTGATTTAGCTAAACAAGCAGTGATTACTCCTAGTGGGGAAAATATTTCATTTGAAATTGATTCACTTAAAAAACACTGCTTATTAAATGGGTTGGATGAAATTGGTCAGACGTTACAGCAAGCAGAGGTCATTAAAACCTACGAAACTCGCAGACAGCAGGAAGCTCCTTGGTTATTTTTGGGTGTATAACTACCATCAAGTGAATTAATTATGGCTTCAGCGTTCTAATTCATTTGAGTTATCTTAACAAAACGTAATTTTTTGGCAACTTTATGTTGGGTCAACCATAAAAAAGGTTAACCCAACTTACTTAGTTATATACTTATAATTCACGATGTTGATACAAGCTTCAAGCTCTTCTATAAAAAACAAAGCTTGTTTAATAATTTCATTATTCTTATCTTCTAACATGTTATGACTGCAATATTGATAGAAGTTTCAAATTCTTCACGTTCTTCGAACAAATAATATTTTAGTCTTTCAAGAGGAAGAAAAACTTTGACCAATCCAGTTCACTGGGTCTACTGGTACTTTTATCTAGAAAGATTCCCCAATTAATCGGATATACACCACTATGACTAATTCCACCGTTAAAATATATTTGAATATCTTGCAGAAGCCAGAAAACAAGACTATCTCAAAAGGAGATAACTATGAGCGATCTGAAAAAATATGTAAGCAATCTTGGAAAAATTTGCTTCTGTCTTAGGGCGTAAAATTGAAGTTTCAATCATATAATGCATTGGGCACTTTACATTATGCCTTATCCTTTGTTGATAAGGATACTGGTATATCTAAAGCACTTCCCAAGTTGATAATTTTTAGATTGTGAGCTATTAATTTTACGTTCTCGAAAATGAGAAAGGCAAGCTCTTTTACAACCTTCTTGCTTGGAAAAGTCTGCAAGTAAACTCTGTTTCCTAAATCACAAAGCAGAGCTTGTGACGAGAAAAACCACAATATTTTTAATGGTAATAAATTAAGATAATAGAGTATCAAACACTCAATTATGTAGATGGCAAAATTTCCATCAACGTACACATATCACAGTACAAACTATTTTAGAATTTTTAAGTGCAAGCCATGAGGAAATTTTGCACCAATACCCAAATTTGGAACCACAGGATATTAAGGCGTGTTTAACTTTTGCCAAAGAACTGATGGCACATCATTATGTTCTAAAAAAGTTACTTGATGGCAATTTGAGGGAATTCATTAAATTAACTGGATGGAGTTTGTAATTCGATCAAACTAAAGATTATTAGGAATATTTTACTCATGCCTACAAAAAACATAAAGACATTAAATGAAATGACTGGTGCTGACTTGATAAAAATCATGTCAGATGCACAAAAATCTGCCCATTTTTTTCACTCAAGTATCGAATCTATTGTAAAGCATTTCCTTTCTGATTTTTTGGATATTGATCCACTTACCGCAAGTTTTGATGAGATATATCAAGCAGTTTCAGAACAACTTTCTGATAAAAATCTCCCTGAAAATAAAGTTGAATTTTATGCACATATTGCCAAGGAGTATTTACTTCTTGTAAAAGAACCTAGAGAAGTTCTTTTAAATTTGTATATAGGTGCAAGCAAAGATTTATCATCAATTCAAAATAATTTGGAATACTTACAAAGTGAGAAAAAAGACATACAAGATGAAAAAGATAGCTTAAGTAAAGAAGGTAAATCATTAAGTGGGGAAAAACGTTATAGATTAAAAATGGTTGATTTCTACCATGAAAAAAATATGTTGGCAAAAGAAGAAATTATTCAGTTTTTAGCTAGTGACTCAATAAAAGCAAGAGCTACGTATAAATCAAAAATTGTTCCTGATCCAACTAATATATTTTCAAAAGTGTTTTCAAACTTATTTAATATTATTCCTCCATATAATTTTGCTTTTGGTTATCCTCCTGGTAACTTTCCAGTTAATTCAAGTTTTGGAAAAAAATCCTATGATATTCGTAATTTTTCTGATGTCCAGAATAAACTCACTGAATTATACATAGATGAGTACGAAGAAACATGTGATTTATATTTAAGAGACAAAGTCGAATTTTTCAATTTCTTAAGAAATTACATTGAAAAAAATAATCCTGTACCAAAAATTACTCAGTTGGTTGAAAAGTCTCATGTTTTAAATAGAAGAAAAAACATCATTCTTACCTTATTGAAACATTATACTAACAAGGACTACGTCTCATTCATCTATATGGTTCCTCTACAAATTGAGGGGATTTTTCACGACCATTGCTTGGAATTAGGAATAAAAGAATCTCAAATTGGGACTGAGGGAATTACTGAAAAAGTAAAATTAATAAATGACCGGGATCATGAATTTTACAATTTTGAATACTATGCTTTCAGATTTCCAGTTATTAGGAATGATATTGCTCATGGTAAGTTGCTAGAAAATAGTAATGAAGAAGAAACTGCAATGATGTTGCTTTTAGATTTGCTAGATGTATGCCAATTAACTTTTTCTGAATCCTCTCCGATTAACAAAGCTGTTAATTTGTCCAAAAATATCTCTGATAATTTATCAATTGAATTAAAATGCGATGACCTCTTTAAATGGATCGAGTTTATTGACTTGAAAATTCCAGAGTTTTACCAACTTGATGACATTCGTCATAGTATTTTACAAAAATACGAGAAAAATGAATTTTGGGAATACCTTGAAAATAAGTATCAAAATAACCAAAAATATTATAATGAATCAACAAATTCCGATATAGTCGAAGCAATTAAAAAACTGAAAAGTAATAGTATAGCGAAGAAACAATGCACTCAATTCTTAAAAAATTCCAAAAAATAATATTCTTTCATCAACAAATAACATCAAATAAAGACGTTCGGATTTAAAATAAATGTCCACAAAAAAAATACTAATTATCACCCATGGTATGTTCCCTGTTTCTGGTCAATCTGTCACCGGTAATGGTATTCGTGCGTGGGGACTGGCGATGGGTTTAAAAGCGCATGGCTATCACATTATTTACGCAACTCATGTGACAACCGCACATATGGCTCCTCAACAGTTAGACGTGGAGTTAGCCACGTATGATAATGATCAAACGTTACACACGCTGATTCAACAACAGCAACCGGATGTGATTATTGTTGGTTATTGGGAACTCATGCGCTCCTTACCCGCTAATTTGGATATTCCTATTGTTCTGGATTTATTAGCGCCTCGCTTGTTGGAAATGGAATTTCAAAATCATTACGATGTTGAAAAGGAATCCATTGATTATATTAAATGCTTGAACGCAGCGGATTATTTCCTGTGTTGCACTCAACGTCAGAAAGCATTTCACACTAGTTGGTTACTCATGAGTGGCATTAATTGCCAACACAATCCTATTGATGTTATTCCGATTTCTGTTAATCCTGAATTACCTCAACGCCCTGAAAATTCTGAACAAAAGCCAACTTTTTTGTATGGAGGGGTTCATTGGCCTTGGCGTGATCCTTCTTATTGGTTACAGCCTTTGTTGGAAACTTTATCTGAACAGCAACAAGGTTACTGCCAGTTGATTGTGGGTCAATATCCACTGAGCGAAGGTAAAGCGGATGAATTTGTGATTCCTGATCAGGAAAAATATCAGTCGGTCTTAAAGTTGTCTGAGTTTTTACCCTACGATGCCATGGAACAACTGTATTTACAAGCGGATGTAGGGATTGAATTGGGTTTGGAAAACTGTGAAAGAGAACTCAGCTTTTCTTTTAGGATTGTGGATTATTTACGTTGTGGTTTGGCAGTGATTTGTAACGAATATTTAGAAGTGGCCATACTGATTAAACAGTATGACGCGGGTTGGGTATTGCCAAATAATGATGAAAAGGCTTTGCGTGAATTAGTTCAACACATTTTGGCCAATCCCGAAGAATTAGCAACCAAGCAACAAAATGCCCAAAAATTGGCACAATCTAAATTTAATTGGTTTCAGACCATTCAGCCTCTAGCCAATTTCTGTAACAATCCTCGTAAATTAGCCAAACGAGATCATTTACTGCTCACACTAGCCAAAAAAACCGTGCATCAAAGTGTGGCTGAAGGCTTACAGGCTCAATTGGTGGACAAAATTCAACAGGTTGCAGACAAAGACAAATTGGTGCAAAACATCTTAAGAGAACGAGATCATCTGTTGCAAACAAAAGATCGTTTACTGCAGGAAAAAGATGATTTTTTGGCAAAGAAAGACGAATTTCTACTTGAAAAAGATGTGTTACTTGCCAATACCAAGAAAACTCAAGGCGAACTACTGCAACAAATGCTCGCGGAACGGGATCGTTTATTAGCTGACAAAGACGCTGTTTTGGTTCAAAAAGACACAGTAATCGCTGAAACGCTAGCAGAAAGAAATACATTATTAGCAGCAAAAGAGCAGCAAATCTTAGAAAAAGAGCATTTACTGATTCAAAAAGATGAAGTGTTGCAAAAAATCATCACTCAAAAAGATGAAATTATTGGAGACAAGAGTTTTGACATTAATATTTTGAACAATACTGTGAATCACTTGGAAGCTCGGGTACTAGTATTATTAAGTGACATTCAAAATGCTCAAACAGAAGCCCTTCAATTGCATCAAACGGTGCAAGCCAAAGATCAAATTATCTGTGAAAAGAATCAGGCATTAACTGAAGTCGCGGGTGAACGTGATCAGGGTTTCTATGATAGAGAAGAGCTAGTCAAGCATCGTGATTATTTAATTCAGCAAGAAGCGACATTAACTCACGATTTACAGATTTGGCAACAGATTGCTGAACAGCGCCGTTTAAAGACTCGAATTAACATGTTTTGGTCGAAAATCACGCGGCAATTACCTTGGCATCATGAAAGCTTATTTTATCGTGCAGTGGTTAAACGTTTTATGTTACCGTTAACTTCACGTTGGGGAAAAAATAATTTAGCCATTGTGACACGCCAAGACTTATTTCCTGTTGATCATGGGGCGGCTGCTAAAATTTATCACACCGCCCGCGTGCTATCTTATCACTATGACGAAATTTATTTAATTACCTGGGAAAGAGAAAAATTTTACATCTTTCGCCAAGGCCAAATGCATGAAGAATTATATCCGCGTTTAGTACGGCAATGGGGATTTAAATCCTACGAGTATTTGCGTGATAAACTGGTTGAAAAAGGAGTACCCGAGAACGAATCCTTCCTGTTCTTCTCCAAATTTGATACTAACTTTAAATTGCGGGTATTATACGTCGCTTTGCAAAAACGCATTAATCATTATCAAGCCGAATTTCCTGACTACGTGGATGCTTGGCGTTGGGCAAAATTTATGTTTGGTGGCAAAACCAGTGTGGTTGAGCATAACATTGAATACAATCGCGTGGCCAATACCTATCAAATTTCTGCTGACGCCGAGCGTTATTTGCGCGAGGAAGAAGTCCGACAATGTAATCAGGTCCATCATGTCATCACAGTGTCCCATTCTGACAAGGAAATTTTAACAAAAGCAGGCGTCAAAGCGGATAAAATTACCATGATTCCGCATGGGGTTGATTTGGAAGCGTTTGATCAAGTGCAAAGTGATGTCAATGTGCGTGAACACTACGGAATCGCTGAGGATGAAATATTGCTGATTTTTCATGGTATTTACAGCTATCGTCCAAACGCAGAAGCGGCTGAAATCATTGGCCACACCATTTTACCCAAGCTACAACAACGTGGGTACAATCTCAAATGTTTGGCCGTGGGTAAACATCCACCCGCCGAGAGTAACCATCCAAACTTGATTTATACGGGCGTGGTTGACAGTGTAGCGCCGTATACCAAAGCCGCTGATATTGCCGTTGTTCCCTTGCAAGATGGCGGGGGAACACGGATGAAAATTCTCGAATACTTTGCTGCCAGTACACCAGTAGTCGCGACAGGTAAAGGTGCAGAGGGCATTGAATTAACGCAAGAACAAGATATTTTAATTCGCGATGACATGGAAAGCTTTGTTGATACAGTGATTCAACTGATTGAAGACAAAGTGTTACGTGAAAAAATTGGTCAAGCTGGTCGAAAAGTAGTAGAAAAAATGGACTGGCATCAAATAGGTCAACGTTATGTCGAACTTTATCGCTCTTGAATTTTGGTTAAGTAGCTTGGCTATATTTATAGCCTTGCTCACGTTTCCTGGCACGATAGAACTGTTATTACTGACGTTGGGGGGAATATTACCTCCTCGACGTTTGTCCAATAAATTCGCACAACCCTTGCAACATATTGCGATTGTCGTACCTGCGCATAATGAAGAATTGGACATTGCCCGTTGCGTCACCAATTTATTAGCTTGTGACGCGCCTAATGCCCACTTTTCAGTGCATGTGGTCGCTGATAATTGTACTGACAACACTGCATATGAAGCAAAACAAGCAGGCGCAACTGTATGGGTACGCAATGATGATCAAAACATTGGCAAAGGCCATGCGCTAAATTTTGTATTCACAGAATTATTAAAACGAAACGTGGATGCCGTGTTAGTGGTCGACGCTGATACTGTGGTTGAGAAGAACTTTGTACAGGCCAGTGAACAACTATTTAATAGTGGCGCCGATGCAGTGCAATGTCGTTACACAGTGAATAATCCTGATGCGGCCATGCGAACTCGTTTTATGCATATTTCCTTGATGGCATTTAATGTATTGCGCCCGCGTGGTCGACAATTTTGGGGATTATCTGTGGGTATTTCTGGCAATGGTTTCGGATTGACTCGACAAGCCTTGGAAAAAATGCCTTACACCGCACGATCAGTGGTTGAAGATTTGGAATATCACATTGCATTAGTTAAAGCCGGTTTAAAAGTCCAATTTGTTGATGCAACCACGGTGCGCGCTGATATGCCGACGGGTCAAAAAGCGTCTGATACTCAAAGAGCACGTTGGGAAGGGGGACGTTTTCGTATGATGCGAGAACATATTCCCAGCTTGTTAAAACAAGTATTCACAGGCCAAGGGCATTTAATCGAAATCTTGTTGGAGTTACTTTTACTACCGCTTGCTTTACATGTTTTATTATTATTAGCGTTGTTAATTTTTCCAACCACGCAAATTTATGCGCTATTAGCGCTAGGGTTGGTCGTCACACATATTTTGGCTGGTATTTGGATTGGGGATGGTCAATGGAAAGACGTATTTGTTTTAGCCATAGCCCCTGTTTATATTCTAAAGAAATTATGGTTATTTCCCAAATTATTAAAAGCTGCCGGTAAAGAAACTGCTTGGGTAAGAACAGATAGGGAAAAGTCTTCAGATAAATGATATTTGTTCTAAACTAAAATTTAATGTCAAAGATAAAGATATAGTCACAGCCATTCAAAATTCGGCAGTGCTTTTTTAGGTTTTCATTTTGGTGTGGATTAAAAGTACGGCACAGATAAAATTTTATGACCAAAGTATCAGGTGTTTGAACTAATGATGTTCTGAAAAAACTGCACTTTTAATCGTACTCTTTGGCCTGCAAAGAGTATACACCAAGCCTGAAATATGCTCATCAATCCTGAGAAATTTTAGGCGATGTTGCATGTCCAATGCTTACTAAAAATATAATATTTTTGATTGTGAAAGCTGTCATAAAACCTATATTAAATAACAATGCACCTGTCATACTAATAGCTGTTGGCACAAGCGTAATTCTAAAACTATTTTTTAAATGCTGATTAAGATCTTTAGAAATATCAAATACTTCAATTAAATTATTTAATGTACCATCCATCAAGATTACTTCTGCAACATCAATAGCTATTGTAGAAGCTCCAGTTAGCGAAATAGAAACATTTGCTTTTTTCATTGCAATCGTATCATTAATACCATCACCAATAAAACAAACGATTTTACCCTCAGCTTGTAACTGTTCGACAATATTAGATTTATCAGAAGGTAAAACGTCATAAAAATAGCTATCCATATCCAAAGCTTTGGTTAATTTTTGTGTAGGTGCCTTATGATCACCAGATACAATAGCAATATGTTTGATACCTCTTTGGCGTAAAGCTTTTACAATAGATTTTACTTCTGGGCGTACTGTCGCTTGTAATTCAACTGCACCTACCACTTGCTGTTCAATAGCGATGAATACCAAAGAGTTTCCTTCGTTATAAGATGCATGAATATCATCTTCAACAGTTGTAGGTATATCAAAACCTTGTGTGAGCATAAAACGTCTGCTGCCAACATTAATAATTTTAGAGTGTATATGGACAGTAATTCCGTAACCTATTTGATATTTGGAGTCATCAATATCAGGTAGTTTTAAATTCTGTTGATAAGCTTTTTGTACAATGGCTTTAGCAATAGGATGAGTGAGTTTACGTTCAGCAGCAGCGGCATAAGTCAATAATTCATCATGACTATACTCAGCAAATAAAAGTACACGACTAACTTCAGGGACTTCTTTAGTTAATGTGCCAGTTTTATCAAATAAAACCGTATCAACCTTATTCAATTGTTCAATACTACGTCCATCTTTTATAAGAATACCTTTATGTGCAGATTGTTTTAAATAATTGAGTGTTCCTAACGGAGCAAGTACGCGAAAACGGTTACCAAAATTACTGCTCATCATCACCAAACCTGCTGATGGACCTAGTATCACTGCAGTTACTGCTGATATGCATATAAATGGTAAAGCCACTTGGTTGGCTAAATCTTCACTATGTAGTTGAATTTGAGTTTTAAAATTTGCCGTATGGTTTAGTAATTGATTTATTTTATAAAAGGTGGTTTCATAGCCATTTTTTTCCACTTGGATTTGAATACTGCCACTAACAACAATCGTGGAAGCAAGCACAACATCACCGATTTCTTTTTCTGCTGGTTGAGATTCTCCAGTCAAAGCCTGTTGGTCAATAATAGCCATACCTTGAGTGATTACTCCATCAATAGGTATCACTCCACCTGCGCTAATGATAACAATATCTCCGATTTGCAAATTTTCTACAGCTACTTCAAGTTCAACTCCCTCCTTCAGTACCCAAATTTTGCTCGGCAATTGCTTAAAGATGTCTTTGATAGAATCGTGTGAATCATTTTGGATTTTAGCCACGATTTTACACCCTAAGACATAAATCCAATTACCTAGGGTCAAGGCAAAATACTGATTCATGCCTATACCTGCGAGAGTGAACAGCGATGAAAAAACATTGCTGTCGACTTGTTTATTACGCAGTGATTTTTCTGCCCCTTTAAACATATGATAAGTGGTATAACTCAATAGAGCTAAGTAAAGTGGTGCTATTGGGGGATAAAAATATTGCCGAATGACAGAAATTCCAAGATTAATTGTACCAATTTTTAATTGTTTGTCGTAAAGTTGTTCTTTTTGTTGAGCAAGTTGTTTTTCATCGCTTATTTCTTTTTTGGCTAATGCTGATTGTTTTTTTGTAATCTTACGGAGGAACAGTGCTTGTTTTTTTTTACGTCCTTCAAAATATCGAACACCCACATAAGCACTAAGTAATACTCCGATATCTAATAACATTTTTTATGTTCCATGCATGAAAACTATATTGAAGCAAGTGATTTGTTAGATTAATGTCCGTGATTTATCAAGTATACGGTATTTTATACTGCTTTTCTTGTCAATTAGTATAGTCAAACTCGCTGTATACTTTCCCAGAATGCAGGTATTGAAAAGCTTGTTTTATAAATGGCATTATTTCTATTTGCATAATATCACTGAATAAATACCAGGCAATATATTCAGCTTTGTCAGGCTCCTGATTCACGACTTCTCCTTGCCAGCAATGCGCAGTGAAAAATAGATCAATTCGCTCGGAGTCAAAAGATTTTCTTTGCATGGTGTGACACAATTTTAAATCTGGCGGTTTAATGACAATGCCAACTTCTTCCTTAGCTTCACGCACTGCAGCTTGTATAAAAGTTTCGCCTGGTTCAACTCGTCCAGCTACAGTGCAATATTGACCATCTCCATATCCTGTATTTTGGCGTTTTAACAATAAAAATTGTTGCTCTCGTTGTAACAACACATAAACTGAAGGTACAAGGGCATATTCTGTTATATCATTCATAATTTTAGGGTGAGGCTTATGGTATGATTCACCGTTGTAACATAGCTAATTTTGTGGTAGCGACTTGTTCGGTAATTGAATCAGGTACAGCATAAATACGGGCAGATAAGCTTTGATTGTTTTGCCACAAATATACCATGCTTAAAACATGTAATGCCAGTGATAAGTCCATGATCTCATCAGAATTACCCGTGCCAGCCACTAAATTAAATTGCTTGCCTCCACCCATTAGGTAAATAACACGATTATTAAGTTGATATTCCGTCATATTAGCATCAATAGTTTCGCTATGATTGGACAGTTCGGCTAAATCAGAGACATTAATTTCTTGGTATCGACCTACGTTACCAATAAAAACCCCATCTTTAAGCCATGAAAATGATTGACCACTGAGAATATTTTCCCCGCCAGTGGCAGTAAGCAAAATATCACACTGTCGCGCGGCTTGCTCTAAGCTCATAACTTCAAAACCATCAAATAATACGGCTTTCAAAGCTGTGTAGGCACGACGAGTGACTACCATCACTTGTGCACCCATTGCTTTAGCCAAACGTGCAATCCCTCGCCCCACATTTCCATAACCAACGACAGCAATTTTTTTACCATTGAGTTGTAATTTAGTGACATTGATTAAAGCATTAATAACTGATTGTCCCGTACCAAGCGTGGACTCTAATTCCAACTTCAATTTTGAGCCACCAATACCAATGACAGGATACAATAAAGTTTTTCCAGCATGGCAATGTTGTTCAACTAAATCATAGGCACTTTTAGAATGGACAGTTGAACCCATAATACTTGACGTAGTTTGATTTGCGTGTATTAATTTAAACAAGTCTACATTATCAATGATTAAATGTGGTTTAAAAGCAATTGCTTCTTGCAATATGACTTTTTTTTCAGCCACCGTTGGCGTTTTGCATTGAATGCCTGCTTGTTGCAACATGTTTAAAGCAGAAGGCATGATTGTTTCTGGTTTTGAGGGGATAAAGAATATCTCAGCGCCCGCAGCTTTTAAGGTTAATACCATTTGGGCAACCGAATCAGTCAAATGAAATACTACGGCAATTCTTGACCCAATTAATGGTTTTTCAATAGCTAATTGTTGACTAAGTGCCAAAATTACTGGCATATGGGCCTGTATCCAAGTCAGAGTAGAAGATGTTTGCATGGTTATTGTTATTATCCTTTTTTTTATGTTTGTAAAATCACATTAGTTGTATAGAAAAAATTTCGGAAATTTTGTACAAGCGGCGATCTTCACTAAATAATGATGTGAATACATCTTAAGCTGCAATGAGTTCACATGACACGAATCCGTTGTCATACTCCATTTTGAATAAAATCAAAGTCTTTTTAGTATACAATTTACAATTAGATCAATTGGGATAGTAAGATCTATTCTGTTTTTTAATACTTCAAAATTACCCACAATATGTTCCGAATATTTTTCAGCCAATTGATTATACCTATTAAAATACCCCTGAATTTGCTGATTGTTTGACGTGAATGGAATATCATAACTAAATTTATTTCTTTGGCGGGTAATTTCTGGCTTTACTTTTAGGAAAAAAGTGGGTGGGAAATCAACCCATCCATTCACAAGAGGTGTACTATCAATTTCAGAAAAAACAGTCATCCAATGTCGATCATAAAGTACAATATTTGCTTTATTATTATCTCTAATTTCTTGAATCATTCCCTTAATAATATTAACAGCTTCTTTTGCTCTTCCATCCCCCCAATAAAAGTAAATATCTTCCTCAGGAATTTTTTCTTTAACAAGCTGGAATGGTTCATATAGTGACACACTATATCCTAATTCATCTAATTTATCTCTTACTCCTTCTGCGATAGGTGTTTTTGCTGAACCATCGTGCCCTTCAATAACAAATTCAATCATTTTACCCATGTACCTCCATAAGTTTTCCTGAATCATTATATATCGGCATATTATATAGGTCTTCTCCTTTCAACCCAAGTTTTTGATTAAAATCTGATAAAATGTGAATCATACTTTCGAATCCAGAATGTTTATCAGCCCACTCAATTAAGAGCCCATTCCGATTAAACCTTAATCCATGCTCATCTTCTAATGATCGAATCATATTCCCAAGACCTGTTGCGTGGTGTATTTCAAGGACATTATGTGCTTCCCTACCATATACATCTTCAAAAAGTCCTTCCCGTTTCATTAATTCAAGCTCTTCCTGCAAAGTTTCTGTCGTATGCCATGGAGTTGGTGCAATATATCCATGTTTAGTATATTTATCTTGTGGAGAATAAGACCAATTGTCAGGAAAATCTTGTTTTAGCTTTCTCATAAGATCTATTGCTTTTAAATTATCTTCAACGGTTGTACCTTTGGTCAATCCTCTTAGGACTTTTTCATCAAAACTTTCAAACCCCATACAAAATAAAGTTATTTTTGTATCAACAGCTCTAGCCTCTTCAAGTACTTTTCTTATGACCTTTTCAGACTGGATAAACCAGTCCGCCCGTGTTAAGATTCTAACGCCATCAAGTTTAATTTGTTTTTCTTTTAAAATTGGAAATACATTCTTTAAAGTTGGAAATGGCAATTCATCTATATATTCAAAGTAAATTTTTTTGCCATCAGCATCAGGCAAATTTTCAATCTGTTTAACAACTTGTTCAATGGTAAAATGTTTTTGTTTACCTTTATCTACGGCAACGCTGCAAAATGAACAGCCTTCAGCATAAAGTTTTGTTGTTTTTTCTACTAAACTCATTTTGCCAAAAGTTGGAATAGGCATTTTCGATTTAAACTTAGTGTAAGGGCAACCAACCTGTCCAAGCACTTGCCCATATTTAATCTGTCCTATAGGAGAAAAAATCTCATTGTCCAATGCCCACAAGTTATTCCAATCCACATTCAAAATTGAACCTATGTTAAAAATACTAAGCTTGGGTGTGTTGTGAGCATGATTTGCATGCAGAATACCGGAAGGATAATTTGATGTTTTGATACCAGAATTAAGTTGATCAATAAAAGGAAATAAATAGGCTACATCTCCTTGGACAGCAAACTCAAAAAGTTTTTTCCATCCTTTAAATCGATGAGGATTTATATTTACATCAGGTTCCCCAAGATAATTTGGCATTGCTTCTGGCCCACCAAGATAGACTAAATATCCCTCATTGCGCAATTCTCTGATAAGCTCATAATATTCTTTATCATAACAACACAGCCCACCTATACCAATATTTGTTTCTGAAGGCTTATATTCCTCTTTTATAGCTGTGAGCATTTCATAGACTTGGGGTTCTTTTGGATTAAATGCATATACTTTACAGAGATCATTGGTATAATTTGAGATTGCAGTGGCTGCTGCTTGTGGACCCAATATTCCGTTACTATATTCCAGACTGGCGTGCCTGTTAATAATTAGATTTTTGCGTTTTGATGGCATTTTCACTCATCATATATTTTAGTTTTTGGAGATAAACCCTATGCAAAAGGTCTAGTAATTTTTTGATAAATCCTCATATAATTCATTCCAAACACGGATGATTGTTTCTTGATTTTTTCCTTGCCTCCAAAGATCTTTATCAAAAGACGCTTCCTTTTTTTTGATTCTCATTCCATCAGGAGTAATTTCAGAATGTATCATCGTACCTTCGTAATTCATAAAATAACAAAGGTCAACAAGCCCATATCCCTTTTCCTGGAGCATACGATTAAGCATTCTTGAAGCGGCCCTTGCAACGAATCTTGCAGCTTCTGTATTAATGTAGAAATCTGCAAATTCATCAGGCAAACATTCATCTTTATGTGGAAGTGGATTTCTCCAGTCAAAACGAATCATATCAGTAGGCAATTTACCCTCATATAATATACATGTACTTTTGCGGGTTTCATGTTCATCAACTGTCTTAAGATTATGTTTCATCGTTCCTACCAGATATCTTTTCCAGATAACTTCAATAGGAGGAATTTTATTTGCAAATCTAACTACTGCATACCTTTTTTCATGATGACGTACCTCTCCAATATAATTGGAAATAAAAGGATAATCCTTAGAAAGCATTGTCTCAATTACCGGTTCCATCAAATCATCTTTTTTTTGCCCAAATATGTGTCTACTTGTTGTTTGGTTTAGCATTGTTGCAAATAGCCGCCAAAAATCAAGTCTAATATCATCAGTTCCACTAACGGTACCATAACGGTTATGGGTAAATGAATACATTGTTGGCTTTAATTCGACTAAGGCAATATTTTCTCCAAACCAATAAAACTTCTTGCTTTCTCCTTCAATAAAAGGCTTGCTAAAATCCACTGCATCAATATTTTTGCTGAGGTAAGATTCAACAATCTGCTGAACAGCTAAAAAGCTGTTAGCTGAATTCGGATCAAGTAGAAGTGTTTCTTTATTAATTTGGGTTTCATTTAAATTATCAGCAAATTTTACAACCAGGTCTTTTTCTTGTGCATCAGCATCATATTCACCGACAGAAAGATTAAGAATTTTTAATGCTTTTGATATTTTGCTGACATCTAATTTTCCCTTAAACACTATTTTGTTATCCACTAGAAAGCACCTTTAATATTCACTTTTACCTATAAACACCAAGAAATTAAACCTCAAAACCTTTAAGAATCATAAGTGATTTACACAAAGTATACCATGTATAATTTGCGGAAATCAAATCTCATATATAATAAATGTGAATTAAATTACTTGGTTTCTGTCTACTCAATTATTACCAGTAATAATGTATGATTTAAAAATAAGCATCACTTCCCCAACAATAGTTTTTTAGTCAGTTTTAAAATATTTTATTTTGCAATAGTGAGACGCTATAGTTTTATTGCCTGCCCCGTCTGGTCTCCATATGGTGACTCTGTACTCTGTTATACTCTGCCCCTCTGTCATCTTAGTCCTCCATGACCTGACGTTGGGCTTGTCCAAAAATGCCGAAAAATGTACAGAAGGACTACCGCCTTCCTGTCCTGTTTCCTCCTATTTTTGAACCTCAGCTAGTCGCTCACGACTCGACATCGGCTTCGCCTCTCCAAGTCTCGCAGCGAAAGTTAACTCATTTGAACCCCAAGACTTTGCAATTTAGTCAATGCTACTTGTTCAGTAATTGTCTCAGGAACTGTATATATTTGTGCGCTGAGTTGCTCACGCTGTGTCCATAAATATTCCATTGCTAAAACATGGAGAGCCAAAGACAAATCCATAATTTCACTTGAATTGCCTTCACCTGCAATATGATTGAGCTGATGTCCAGCTACCATAAGGTAAATACTACGTCCATTGAGTTGGTATTCAGTAACATAATCATTCACGACTTGCTGACTATCTGCGATTTTTTCCAGGCCAGAGACATCAATTTCTTGATAACGTCCAATATTACCGATAAAAGCATAAGGTTTAAATAAACCAAAATATTGTTCAGTAATAATATTTTTTCCACCAGTTGCAGTCAGCATAACATCACATTGAGGTATAGCTTGTTCTAAACTCATCACTTCATAACCATCAAACAATTTGGCTTTTAAGGCACGGTAGCCGTTAGTTTCTACAATCATAACCTGTGCACCCATAGCTTGAGCCATTTTTGCAATGCCTGTTCCTACATTACCATAGCCAACGATGGCGATTTTTTTACCATTTAATTGTAATTGGCTTACCTTGATTAAAGCATTTATCACTGATTGCCCAGTACCTAATGTCGACTCCAATTCGAGCTTTAGCTCGGAAGCACCAATACCAATAATAGGGTAATTTACTGAGTGGCCTGCTTGTCGATGTTTATCTACAATATCGTAAGCACTACGAGAATGTACCGTTGCACCAACGATGGGAGGTGGATTGTTTTCGTTATGCCAAAGTTTAAATAAGTTTGCATTATCAATTAGTAAATCAGGTTTAAATGCTAAAATTTGACGTAAACTTTCAGCTTCTTGTCCAGCAGGTGGAATTATATACTTGACTCCAGTCTGTTTTAATAAATCTAGCGATGCTGGAACAATTGTTTCTGTTTTTGATGGTACAAATAAAATATCAGCGCCCGCACTAACTAAGGTTAATAGCATCTGTACAACTGGGTCTGTGAGATGAAAAATAATTGCAATTTTAGTGTTTGCCAGAGGCTTATCGTTGGTAAATTGTTGTGCGATTTTATTGAGAACTGGTGTATAAGCGCGTGCTTGACTTATACGAGTGATTTGTTGTAGCATAAAAATCCTTTTTATTTAATCATTATTTAACATACAAACAGTAGGAACAGGAAATATGTCTCTTACACAATTTATCCAAGAAATGCCCAAAGTAGAATTACATGTTCATTTAGAAGGAGCTATTCAAGCTGAAACACTTTTAGCGTTAGCGAAACGCAACCAAGTAAAACTTCCTGCAAATACAGTCAGTGAATTACAACAATGGTATCAATTTAGAGATTTCTCACATTTTTTAGAAATATACTTAACACTATCACGTTGTATCCGCACTCCAGAAGATATTTACTTTATTACTCAAGCTTTTCTTAAGCAACAAGCTGATCAAAACATAATGTACAGTGAAGTGACTTATACACCTTATACCCATTACCGAAATTACAAAATTCCTTTTGAAAAACAACTTGAGGCTATCAATCAAGCTCGCCAATGGGCTGAAAAAAATTTAAGTATTTCAATGGGTTTAGTTGTCGATATTTCTCGTGAAGTCAGTGTTGAAGAGGGTCAAATAACAGCAGAGTGGGCAATATCTGGTAAAAATAATGGTGTTGTTGCACTGGGTTTGGGAGGACCTGAAATAGGCAATCCACCAGAAAAATTCCAAACTGTATTTGATTATGCTCATCAAAATGGCTTGCCAACGGTACCACATGCGGGTGAAACAGCAGGTGCTGATAGTGTCCTTGGTGCTATTGAAGTACTTCACGCTAAACGTATCGGACATGGGGTTCGTTGCTTGGAAAACCCTGATGTTGTTAAAATACTTCATGATCGTCAAATTCCTTTGGAAGTTTGTCCAACGAGCAACTTATGTTTAAATGTTTGTAATGACATATATAAGCACCCACTACCTCAGTTATTAGCCTCTGGACTTTATGTTACCATTAATTCTGATGATCCTGCTTTATTTAATACAACACTAACTAAAGAATACTTAGCCCTTGCGAAATGCTTTGACTTCAAAATAGCTGATCTCCAACAGTTTGTACTTAATGCTGTTAATGCTAGTTTCTTAAATGATAAGAAAAAAGCAAGCCTTCAACAGGACATTATTTCCAAGTTCAATGCTTTAACTTCTTTATTGGAAACATAACTAAAATGAAACATTTGGCAGACCTCCAAGACCTGCCAAGCTTTTATAGAAATTAAGGAATAGGAATTAAATAGCTTCCATAAGTTTTCAATCAGACCTGGCAGGTTTTTAAAACCTGCCAGGTCTTGTTTCTGATTTTATTTAGTTCCCGTTCCTAAGTATAAAACTTCTGTTATTCTAAGTGGCTATAAAACTTCGGCTTTCCATAATCGACACATAGGAATCACTTTATTTTCTGGTTTGTCTTTCCCACAAAATTCTTCCTGGGCAATACTTTGCTCATAAGGACAACCCATATGACAATTTTTAATATATTTACAACCAACACATTTTTCTGGGTATTTGAAAAAGTGGTTTAACTCGTTATTAGTGTCTGTATTTATAGAAAATGATTGATCTTCAAACTTACCAAAATAACCATCCGTTTTTCCCCCATGTTCTTTATCTTCATCAAAGAAGAGAGAACAAACGTAAGAAGAGCCTCCTGGAAACACGGAAATACGATCCATAGTCCGGCCCACACAACCAATATAACCTTGTTGCTTGTATTTTAGTAAATCTTCTTCGTAGGCATAGGTTGGAGGGTACCAAATTTTAACCTTGTACTTATCTCGATATTGTTCCACAGTGCGATAGAATGCAATCCACTCTTCAGGACTAAGCATAAAATCATCGCCTTGTTCTTTCGCATTACCAGACTTTGTTACTGTGTGGAAATTAACATGAGAGATGCCCAAACTATCAGCTAGTTTTAATATGTCTTCAGCCTGATGTTGGTTTTTGCGAGTAATGGTCGGAATAATACGTACTTCAAATCCTAACTTCACTGCTTCCGTAATATTACGAGAGGTACGCTCAAAGCTATTAGCACGACGTTGCTCATCATGTAACTCAGAGTCAGCCGCATCCAAGCTAAAAGAAATATATTCTAAGTCATCCTTATCAATTTGGTGTAACAATTCAGATTTAAACCAACCATTAGTATCAACAATACAATCCATTCCAAATTCATTAATTTTTTTAATGGTGAAAAGCAAGTTGTCAGAGAAAGTAGGTTCGCCACCAATAATAGTACATTTTTTTGCTTGGTAAAGATGAACATAATTGAGTATTTTTTCAATTTCATCAGTGGACATTTCTTCATGATTAATAAGACGATCACCTAAATAGCAATGCTTACAGTGCATATTGCACTTTTCATCAATATAAATAAAAACATTAGAAAACGTCCCGCCATGTAATCGTTTATTTCTATAATATGCAGTTTGTTGATTATTCATCTATTGGCATCCTTAAATTATTACAATATCGCTACAATCCATTTTTAATTATAATGTTTTTTTTTGTGCTGTCAATAGATTTAATTTCCATAGGACAATTGAATCAAAGCAACCAGTGTATCGCTGAGAGTTGAGTTGCTCTTAGGAATAGAGATGTTCTGTGAGTATCACAAAAACTCTGCGAGACACCGAAATTTTGTTTAGCAAATGTTCAACGTACCCGTTTTAGATGATTTAGTTTAAAATTTACCTAAATCTAAAGATTTAGATTCCAACATTGAGTAGCTGATATTACGTCCATGTAAAGAAAAGTTAATGGGTTACAAATTTTTGGGCGACATATTTATTTCTGTTGCTACGAGACAAGGAGAGGCAAAGCTGGTGTCGCGTAGTGAGCGACTAGCTGGGGTTCAAAAATAGGGGAAAACAGGACAGGAGGACGATAGTCCTTCTGTGCGTTTTTCGGGATTTTTGGACAATCCCAGCGTCAAGTCATGGTGGACTAGGGTGACGGAGGTGCAGAGTGAAACGGAGTGCGGAGTTGCCCGTATGGAGACCGGACGTGTCGGGGCAATCAACTAGCGTCTCACTGACGTGAGTCGCTCTAAGGGATAGGACGTCCTGGTGAGGGTCACGAAAATTCTGCGTTACACCGGGAAATATGGGAATGAGAAAAATTTCCCATTCCTCAAAAATTCATATGTTAGAACAAAAAAACTAGTAAGGTTTTTCACCTTTATAATTGCCTGGCGGATCATAACTACAAACCCAAACTTCGCCGCCTACTTTACATGAAGCTTTGCCACAACCTACTTCTTTGGTATCTTTCCACACAATTTGTGTGTAGTGGCCACACATTTTACCTTGTTTACAAGTATTTTTAGAGTAATTGTAATCATTAACTTCGTTGCCCCAAGCATCTACGACTCTTTTGACATCGGTAACTTTACCACTTGTCCAATACAAGTTTTCACCATAATCATTTGTGCTATGTTCAAAAGCACATTCACCATCTTTACCATTTCTTTTGAGCTTATTTGCCCAATTTTGTGCAACACCTGCTAATTTGTCTGACCACTTCAAATTAGGCACACCTACTTTTTTACGCCATACATTATGTGCTGCAACGATACCTTTATATGCAGCAGGTTCACCAGAATTTGAGTTATTATCAGTATTATTACCCTCTGTATTATTACCATCGGTATTATTGCCATCTGTGTTATTACCGTCGGTATTTGGTGTTTGGGTAAAACCTTTAAGTAATTTGTCTGGATCAACGATTTTGTAGTCTGATACAAAAAACATAATTTCGCCATTGGGGCCAGGCGTATAACCCAAATTCACTTCTAACCACATGGGTGCACCTAAAGGTGGTTGGTAGTAGAGAATAGGAATTTCGAGATTTAAGTCCGCTCCAAGCACAGGAATAGGTATATTTTCAGGGGAATCAATAGCCCAAGCTTGGTTTACACACATCAATAGTCCTACCGCTAAAGATAGCAATTTTTTCATCTTTTGGTCTCCACGATGATAATTAACAAAAAAGCCAACCAAATATTGGTTTTAACACAGCAAATACCAACACCTTGATTCACTTAGCGTTAAGATTAGCTTGATTTTTTTTATTAATCAAGGAAATTCTTAGCTGCCACGCCACCTAAGATTAATGAAAGCACTAAATAGTATTAATTATACTGAAATTCATATGGAACATACATTAAACTATTATTTATCCTAATTTTTCTTCTTTTTCTCCTCGCAAACCGAAGGCCGCGACATTCCACTGTAAATTTTGTTAAACTAGGCAAAAAGTTTACAAGAGAAATTTGTTTATGGCCATCAGAACCGTTATCACCGATGTTTTAGATAAACGTCATCAAAAAGTTTTAGCATTAGAAAAAATTCACAGCGGGCTTTCTGAGTTAGAAATGCAATTAGAAGGATTGCAACAAATGTCAGCAGAAGTAGAACATGATCCTGCTGGTATTCCTGAAAATATTGTAAAAACTTCAGCTAAAATTGGTAATCAATTAGGTATAGTGCGTGATGATGTTACGGAATTAGGACAGGCAGTCACTAATTTAGCTAAACGATTTAGCAAAGAAACTATTAATATTGGTGTTGCAGGTAAAGCGCGTCAGGGCAAAAGTACTTTGCTACAACAAGTTTCAGGTCTATCAAATACAGAAATTCCAACATCAGACGAGTTACCTTGCACGGGTGCAAAAAGTAAAATTTTCCATGAAGAAGACAATTTTCGGGCTGAAATTGAATTTTATACTAAAGAAGAATTTTTAAAAGAAATTATTCATCCTTATTTTGAAAAATTAAATATTCCCAAACCCTTTTCTCTCAAACGTTTTTTGGAACCTTTACCTGTTGTTAAAGAAAGTGGTGATGAGCGTAATTTAGATAAAGCAATTTATGAAAAATTAAAATTTATTCATGAAGCTTTTCCTGACTTTCATGAACTCCTTTCAAAGCCACCCAAAGTGCTTGATTTAAGTGAAGTCATTGACTACGTGACTCAAAGTGAAGGACGGACGATCTATCTTGCAGTCAAAAGCGCCAATATTTATACCAAATTTCCCAATCACGATGTCACGGGTTTATGTTTAGTTGATTTACCTGGTTTAGAAGCCGCACAAGGGCATGAAAAGAAACTGGTTGCCTCATTGGAACATGAAGTGGACGCCGTTATTTTTGTCAAATCACCTGATGTTCTGGGCACCGATTGGGAACAAGCCGATTACAACGTATTTGATTTAGTTGACAATGCGGTTAAAGAAGTGGATTTAGCAAATCGCTTGTTTATTGTGCTCAATCAAAAAAGTGATGGTTCAAATCAAAAACAAGTACAATTGTTGCAGGAAAAACCACCTGAAACCTACAGCCAACCCACGATTTTAGTCGCTAACTGTTTAGATGCGGATGAAGTTGAACACAAAATTTTCTCTGTGGTATTGCACCACATTGAAGATAATTTGGAAAAAACTGATAAACAGTACATCAGTGCATTGACCAGCAAAATGCAAACGGCGGTTAATACCCTTACCCAAATTATCACGCCTGCACATAGCTTTTTCGATACTACTGATGCGGATTTAACGCGAGAACGCAAATATCGTCAACTTTCCGAAAAATTTTTACGTGATTTGACTAAAGGTCTGGAAAAATTAGTATTTGATGTGCAAAAAGAATTGGACATCAGTGAGGAATTCAAGCAACAAGTAGAAGACATTTGTGATGAAGCCCATCAAAATGCCCCCATTCCCTCTCAAGAAGATTTGGCAGAACAATATTTAGAATTTAGTGGTTGGAAGGGTTTGGTGGGAGAGGAATTAAATTACTTACGCGCTAATTTGACGGAATTTTTAGCCACACGGTTAGACAGCTACTTACAAACTAAATTGGATGAAGTGTTGCGGCAAGTGTTGCAACGTGTTTTTCCTCCTGCGTTACAAAATATATTACCTGCTGAAGCGAGTGAAGACAGTGATCCACGTACAATCATTTTGGAATTTCAACGTTTGTTGAACAAAAATGTACATGCGAATTTGTATAAAACCTTTGATTATATTCTCAAATTTAACTTTTCCTATCACAGCCACTTTCACTATCGAGTGCGAGAAGAAATGGGATTGTTGAATACTTACAGCAGTGTTTCTGTCGATGACATCGTGCCACAAGATGCTACCCGTGATAATTTCGAGCAAAAAGCAGAAGAAATTGCTCGCGGTCTGGAAAGCCATTACCAACAAACGATTTATCAGTTACGGCGAAAATTTGGTGAAAAAATGCAAAGCGATCCGGCCAATGCAATTCTTGCTTTGGTCGAAGAAGTCAAAGACCGTTTAGTACGTGCCAAGGGTATTAAAGAAGAGTGGAAAAGTTTTCTTGATCCTATTCGTGGCCAATTGTGGGCAAATGAATTGGGGCAGTTTGAAAAAGAAATTGCATTGCGTAAACATTGGCAAAATGCGCTGGAAGATATTTTAAAATCTTCAAAACATATTTTTAGTGAATTTCCGGACTAAGAAGCACTATTAAATAGGCTAATGAATGAGCGCAATAATTAAGTTAAAAGTCACGGATTGGCAATTTAGGACTTTATTTTCTTCCATAGTTAGATTGGCACTATATTACATTTTAAATCTTAAATTCGTTCAACCTGTGTAAGGCACTGACACCAGAAATCACATCAATAATCGCGTTAGGAATAGGAATTAAATAACTTCCATCAGTTTTCAATCAGACCTGGCAGGTTTTTAAAACCTGCCAGGTCTTGTTCCTGATTTTATTTAATTCCCGTTTCTTAATTGCCAACCCATTCCTCTTTGTTTCTCTTTCCCTCGCTCAAGTGTAATTAACCTTGATTAAGTCTGGTAGAGTGGGCTTTTGCTTACCTATCATTTATTCCATTGCCTGTGAAATGATATTCATGCGTTCCTTTTGATTTCAATATTTCAGTGAGCGACAAAAAAACATTGCTCACCCTACATTGACTTTCAATTTTTCCCATAACATTTTGAAGTAAATTACAACAAATTTATTTATAACTAAAAATAAAATATATATCCGTAAATAATAGTTTTATTTATTAGACCAGTTTTTATATGAACCAACAGTAGGTAGAATATTAATTCTAGTGAATGAATTTTTACGATTATAATGAGCAAATAACTGTTGAATTTTAAAGGGGATATATGATGAGATTGATTTACTTTTTCTATTCTTACCTATTGCCTATGCTGATACAGTAGAAAATTACCGTTTTACGGGGTATTTCCCAGTCTTAGAGCAACCTTGGTATTTTAATGAAGCTGTAGACATTGATGCTGATGAACTAGGTAATGTTTATGTTGCAGATACTAACAATAGTTCCATTAAAAAAATGAATTCAGAGGGGTATCTAATTACTCAATGGAAATTGGACAGTTACGAGCATTTTGTACCTCGAAATATTAAGGTAAGAAATGGTAAAGTCTATGTGCTATATCAAAAAAGATATGCACACAGAGATGAAACTGATTACTTTTTGCGTATTTTTACTACCAGTGGCCAACTTTTGGGTGAATTACCTGGTGTTGGAAATATTGATTTGGGTTTAGATAAAGAGGGAAATCTCTATGTCCTGGGGTTCTTTACCTATAAACGGAATGAACTACTTCATAATATGTATAAGGTCGTTCATCAGTACCACCACCACAGGCTAACTAAAATTAGTCCTGAAGGACAGGTTTTGGCTTCATTTAACATGGCTATACCTCCAGATACCAACGAGGAAGAAGATTGGACTTCTATGGACATAGGTAATAATGGTTACGTGTATGTGGTGGATCGCGATGATCACCTCGTGCATCAATATCTTCTTTCAGAAACTGGAATAACGTATATCAATTCTTGGGGAACATGGAATGGCAATGATATTCTTTTTAAACCAAAAGGAATTACAGTAGACGAAGAAAACAATGTCTACATTACAGATATGCATAACAATCGCATCTTAAAATTTGATGAACATGGAAATTTTATTTTTGAACATTTTACTTTGGATAGTGTGCAAAAAGAAGCATTCCAAGAGATACAAGAAGGAATACATGGAAATAAAAAAATTGAACAATCCAAGCTCTATCAATTAGTTTCTACTTATATGGCAGCATTTAATAGAGTTGTATCACGGAATTTAAGATGGTATTTTGCGAAAAGGAGGATATAAGAAAGAACAAGTTTTGTAAACTTAGGAGAACGAGTATGAAA
>JADGDF010000334.1 GCA_016745055.1 Thiotrichaceae bacterium
AGCACTTGAGGGGGAGTTTATATTAACGACAGGGAAAATGCAATGTGCAGGAATTTCATCCCCGGTTTGTGTCACGCGCGCGGGTCATGGGTAACTTCTAGTGATTCTGCGGTTGCTAAAGCCATTGGCCAAGTGGTGTCCATTACATCCCGAAAAAATTCGTAACAACAGGACGGAGTGCCAAGTAGCCTAGCAATTTCCTGATCATCACAAGCATCCATCGCGTGCTTAAAATCTAACACGTTTTGAGGGGTTCCTACGACAATGCGGATAACCAAAGGCTTTGCTAAATCAGTTTCGGTGTTTGCAGTGTAGTTGGAAAGTGCTTGAATTTCCACCGGTAATGCATGGATGCCCTGTTCTACCCACTCTCTTGCTTGAGTTACAAACTCATCGGGAGAAACTATTATTACACTACAAGAGCGAATGCCAGCGACCACCGATAACCATTCAATTTTCAACCAAGCTGTCATAATACGCTTAAATCTGGGTTCCCAAACCTCTTTTGCATGCTGGCTTACCCAGTTCAGCCGAACAAAGTTGGGGAGAACAAAGTCAAGTCGTTTCATAAAAATCTTTACCTTACTGGTTTTGACCGTTCTGTTTGAGAGCATTGGCAATGCTAGTATTGTGACCTACAGCCCACGTATTAAGAAAGAATGTTTCCAACTGTTGTCGATGCGAATGAAGAGAAATTGGTGTTAGCTTTTTTTCTAGCATCTGCTTTTCAATAGCTTGCAATAATCCTTTCCAAACATCACAATATTCTGAACGATTTCGCCAATCGTCATCAATGGTTGTACTTGGACAGTGACCTTTACACACGAGAAAAAAGTGGCAACCCTTGCAACCGCCGTATTCTTGGGGGGTATGGTATAGTAATAAATACCGTTCAAAGCCTACTGTGCTAGACTTAATAAAGTTAATACCGTCTTTTGCATTGATACTATCACACTTAGTACTGGTTTGCCCATTACCAAGAATACCTCGGATTGATAATGTTGTGTAAGGATCTCATCCACTCCAATTGCACGTTATTCTACTATTACTATCGTCCTGTCCCGAGGAGCAAGTGACGCATGTCCCTGAACACATCAAATTTCAGAGTGGTGAGTTCTTCTTCCAGATTTAAGAAACTCATAAATGCTTCAAGGTTTTCTTCAATGCTAAGCGCATACTTTTGTCGAAAATGTTGGTTTTCCACCTGAAGAACGTGTAACCGTGCAGACGTAATCCCGATATTTGCCAAATGTCTAAACCAATCATGCATTGCTGGTAACTTATCTGTAGTTGCGTTGCCACGATGGAGGGTATAGTCATAGCCATTGAAAAGTCGTTAAATACAGATTTTTTAGGTAATTGGTTTATAATATATTTCTGGCAAGCAATGACGAACTGACACACGAAGAA
>JADGDF010000222.1 GCA_016745055.1 Thiotrichaceae bacterium
CTTATTGATTTATATGATGAAATAATTGGAGTATGTGCCGGACTATGGAACTTTTATCTAGCTAATTGATTGATTTTTAACGGGATACAACTCTATTTAATTGAATAACTAACAAAATCAGTGAAGTCAGAACAAACTTTACATTTAAAATACAGAGAATTGTTTTTGTCATTCAATCTTTCGTTGAGCAGTTCATTTCTGGTGCTAATATCACGTTCTTTTTTGGAACTGAAGAAATAAAGCCTACCTTCTTCATTTTTTTTGCATGAAACATCACAACGTAAATAATAAGTTGAAGATGAATCTTGAATAGGATTTGTAATAACCTTTTTCACTCCGTCACGTGCCAATGCACAATTAAAAATAGGATTATCTTTTTTTGGAAAAAGTGAATATACGTTATTTTCTTGACTGTGGAGGATATAAATGTTGTGATTTGGATCCGTATTTTGAAACACAAATTCGTTCAGTAGGGAAACTTCTGTGTTTACATATAACTCATATATCACCTTGATAAAAAGTAACGGGAATATCCTTGCTGGTGCTTATTTTATTACATCTTTCCTCTCCTGCAGGGCAATGCCGATGTTCAACTTCAAAGGAAATTTTTTCTCCCAGAAATCCAGGAATACCTACTTGCCAAAAAGCAGCTACACTACCTAAAATAAAAATAGTAAAGATAATTTGCCAAAAAAATTCCTTCCAGAACATTAAAAGTTTATTCTTATCCATATCTAATCCTTTTAAAATTCAGGGTAAATGGAATATTGTCCTAGTTTCGCGATTACTACTTATATGAGTGCTTTGCACAAGAGTCAAATTACAAGAACATTTAGGTAAAACCTTGGTAAAAGCTAGAGACTAATGCTAGCATAAAAATTTGATTTTTTTAAGGTGGTATATCCTTAAATTGGGTAGTCTATTTTATTCTATTTTTTTTGCAGTGAATTAATTTTGATTATAAAAACTTGCAAGTAAAGGAGGAATTTGGGTTGTCATAAGTGAATTATGAGTTGAAAAATATAAAATTTAGACCAAAATTGGGAGAGTAATTTAATGGATATTACTTTATTAGTATTAAGATTTTAATGCTAGTCTAAAAGAAAGCAATCACATTCTCTCACATAAGGATATTGGTATGGCACACGAACTCCCTCAACTCCCTTACGCAATTGATGCACTTGCCCCACATATTTCCGTAGAAACCTTGGAATATCACTACGGTAAACATCATCAAACCTACGTGACCAATTTGAATAATTTAGTTTCTGGGACTGAATTGGCAGATATGTCCTTAGAAGACATTATCAAAAAATCTTCTGGTGGTGTTTTCAATAATGCAGCTCAAATTTGGAATCACACTTTTTACTGGAACTGCTTATCTCCAAATGGTGGCGGTCAACCTTCTGGTGCAGTGGCTAATGCGATTGACCGTACCTTTGGCTCATTTGACACGTTTAAGGAAGAATTTACCAAAACTTCTGTCACCACGTTTGGTTCAGGCTGGGGTTGGTTGGTGAAAACTGCGAATGGTGAATTGGAATTAGTCAGCACCAGTAATGCAGGTACACCGATGACTTCAGGTCAAACCGCTTTATTAACCTGTGATGTTTGGGAACACGCTTATTACATTGATTACCGTAATGCTCGCCCTAAATATTTGGAAGCTTTTTGGAATGTAGTTAACTGGGAATTCGTCGCACAAAATCTCGCAGCTTAACGTTTTTTAGAAATTATATTAAGGTAGAATATCAAGAGTCAGAAGACAGAATTCAGTATAAAATCTTGACAAGCTAAAACTGAATTTCACATAATTCTTCTGACTTCTGACTTCTGACTTCTGACTTCTGACTTCTGACTTCTGACTTCTGACTTCTGTTCTTATACCTTTGACTCCTAAATTCCCTACTTTCTGACTTTGTTTCTGCTATGCTTTTAAAGTGACCACAAAAATTAGGAGTAAACAATGTTGTATTGTGATCATTTTTTTACCATGGGGAAAACACACTCAGTCTGTGAAGATTATGCGCTTCAAGGCTATAAACCAATACCTTTCGTTGTTGTCTGTGATGGTTGTTCTGCATCTGATAATAGTGATGTAGGTGCAAAAATTCTTTCATTGACGACAAAACATATTTTGGAAAACACACCTGATTGGCCTTTGCCTTACAATGAATTTGGAAAACGCCTAATTACTCAAGCGTTATGGGTAATTAATGAGATGCGATTGAATAATTGCGTCCTTGATTCTACTGTTATGCTTGCTTTTTTGCATGAAGATAGTATTCGCGTATATATTTACGGGGACGGCTGTTTGCTATTTCAGGATAACAACAACAATATTGGCTTTATTGATATTAGCTTTACCCATAACGCACCTTTTTATTTAACCTATTGGCCAGATAAAGCTCGTCAAGAAGAATACGGTAATTATGTGCCTAAACCACTAGTCATAACCGATTCAGTCAATGGGACTTCAGAGCCAATGTCCTATCAAACTCCTCTGTCTTTCAGCTTTTCTTTGGAAAAATTTCAAACTGTTGCGATTGCTTCTGATGGTGCCACTCAAGTGGTAAACATTGATAATGGTCAAAAGCTACCTTTGTTTGATGTCACTGAAAAGTTGTTGGCATTTAATACTTGGCAAGGAAAATTTGTCAATGCGCATGTGCAACAATTGCTTGATTGTTATGAACAAAGAGGTATCGTTCCCGCTGATGATTTATCACTTGGGGTCTTTATTAACAAGATACATTAATATTTTTAATTTACATATCAAGTTATGAGCTTTATAAAAGACACAAAAGGTAACTACCTACCACTTCCATGCCAATTTTTTTATTTATCATATAGTGATTAAATAAAGATAAAATACACAGAGTTAATTTTTATATGAAAATACCTGCTTGATATTTAAAGATATATATGTAGCTCATTTTATGAATAAGCTGAATTTATTAATATTAAGCATATGATTTAAAAGCATAAAAAGTTGGCATAGGGGTGGTAGGTAGTTACACCATATTTTATTAGTTTCTCTTTAATCTTACATTTTACTATTTTGCATTACGACTGATTTTAGAAACCAACCCATAGCCCGTGTTAGGATGCGCTGGCATTAGGAAGCGCATCAATCGCGTTAAGAAATAACCAACTGTTCGTTTATGATGATGTCATATCCTGTTTGCTACGTCTTGGTTTGCTAAAAGGTAGATTTACATTTCAAACGATGCACATCCTACGCAGGCTAATTAGTCCTTAAAGTTTTTCAAGCTCTTGTTTTACAAGAAAAAGTTTTGCCTTTGCTTCCTTGGCAACCTGATTAATAATGTTATTTTCCGCTAATTCCAGCACAGTTTCAGGGTCCATAAAATCAAATGTAGTTACGCCCTTATTCTCTCTTGCTGTAATTGTACAGGGCAATAATGTGCCAATATCGGCAGATTCATCAATCATTGTTTTCGCCATTTTGGGATTGCACGCCCCAAGAATGCGGTAAGGCGCCATTTCCTCATTCAGTTTGTTTTTTACAATATCTGAGACAGATACATCACTGACTATTCCAAGATGATGATTCATCAAAGTTTTCTTTAACAATTCTATAGCAACTTCTATAGGCATTTCGAGGCTAACGGAAAAGCAATATTTGGACATTTTATGCTCCTGTGTAGATGTTGTTTGTAAGTGAGATTGAATATAAGAATTTGCGTAGGATGCACTGACATCAAAGTAAGAGTATGGTTTAAAATGCAAAGCTTCCTGGGCAAAGACTCCTAAACATAGTTTGGGAACGAGGCAACCTAATAAACAGAAAAATGCAATACTTTATTAGCAAAAAACCACACGATGCATTTATGTTGCTAAAATAATACACTCGCTATATATTATCAATAATTAAAATAGATTTTCACCTATTTGCAGCGTTAATAGCCAAGCATATCTTATTTACACATTATGTGAATATTAACATTTAATTTAGGTGATAATATTTATTTAGATTAATGCATTAATACTGACTATTAATCACAAGCATACAATACGCTATTATTAGTTCATATGACTAAATAATCTCAATATTTAAGGAAATATCTCTTGCCAGAATTATCAGTAGTCATTATTGGACGCAATGAAGGTGAAAGGCTAATACGTTGTATTCACTCTGTGCAACATATGCATTCGCCACCAGAGATGGAAATTATTTATGTCGACTCGAATTCTACGGACGGAAGCCCTGAGCACGCGAAAAATCTTGGGGCAAAAGTACTCACTGTTAAACCAGAACGTCCTTCAGCCGCGTTGGGAAGAAATGCAGGTTGGCGAATAGCAACAGCTTCTTTTGTCTTATTTTTAGACGGCGATACGATGGTCGATCCTGATTTTGTTGATAAAGCGCTTACACAATTAAAATCTATGCCGCAGGTGGCAATCGTGTGGGGCAACTTGCAAGAGTTACATCCTGAAGTCTCTATTTACCAAAGAATACTGAATTTAGACTGGATTTATCCAACTGGGTTTGTGGAGTTTTCTGGTGGTAATGCTTTAATGCGACGGGAAGTGTTGCTCCAAGTTGATGGATTCAATGCAGATTTAATTGCCGGTGAAGAGCCTGAAATGTGTAACCGTATTCGTGCCTTGGGACATAAAATTTTGCACATTAATGAACCTATGGGATTGCACGATTTGGGCATGACTCAATGGTCGCAATATTGGAAACGTGCGACCCGAACAGGTTTTGCTTATGCGGAAATTTCTGAACGTTTTAAACATAGTCAACTCCCCTTATGGCGACGTGAAATGTTGAAAAATTTTCTACAGGGTGGCATATTAGTTGGTTTATTTATTTTAGGGTTATTGTTTTCCATCATTCATATGAACATTTTGCCTTTTGTCTTCACCTTAACCATACTTACTCTATTAGGCATACGTTCAGCTTGGAAAGCACGTTGGAAGTCAAATGAAAAGTGGACTCTATTTTTATACGGTTTACATTCCCAATTTCAGCACATTCCTATGACAATCGGACAAATCAGCTATTATTACAAGCGTTGGCGCGGTAAAAAACAAGGTTTAATTGAATATAAATAGACCTTTTGCGAAATAAGCGGGTGAAAAAGAGCTTAACTAAGAGTTAAAATAGACAAAATAAAGGTAAGGAGGAATAGAGATGAATGATGAAAAGCTAAGGCACCTATGAAATGAAGGTTTTAAGCGTTACTTAGGATGATTGACTTAGGACTTACGCAAAAGTGATATAAATGTAATGATTCGTGAGTTGTTGAGGTAAATATTGGGAAAGTAAATCACGTTTAAGGGCATAAACCGTTTGA
>JADGDF010000052.1 GCA_016745055.1 Thiotrichaceae bacterium
GCGATTTTCCTATGGTTGCTCGAACAATAAACGCAGGAAGAAACTCAACACTGTTGACCAAATGGCCAATTGGAGTGCTTAAATTGATGCCTATGGGATTTCGCTATCGCTTATCCGCCTTACGAGTTAATACAAAATACGCATAACAAGTAAGTTCAAGTGACGCCTACAGTGCCCTGATTTTTCTCGTTATGTGAAACAGGAGACATCTGTGTTTGATAAATTAGAAGAAATAAACTCACGCCCTACACCTTTTCAGTTCTATACAGCAGAAGAATTATGGACTGATGAGCATACTTCAAAAAAAATGCTTGAGTATCATTTGAACGAGACTGTTGACCTCTCATCCCGAAACAAAGATTTCATTGCCCGTTCTGTGAAATGGATCGTGTCTCATTTTGAAATAGAGGTGAATACAAGTATTGCTGATTTTGGTTGTGGGCCTGGACTGTATACAACCCTGTTTGCAGAAAATACTGCTGATGTTACCGGGGTCGACTTCTCAAGAAGGTCAATCCAGTACGCAAGAAAGGTTGCTGGTCAAAAAGGATTGGACATTAACTATTTTCAGCAAAACTATCTGGAGTTTGAGACTAAAAAAAGATTCGACATTATTACAATGATTTTTTGCGATTTTTGTGCATTGAGCTATGCCCAAAGGAAAGCATTGCTCGCCAAGTTTCACAAATTCCTGAAGCCTGGTGGATCAGTTCTGTTGGATGTTCATTCGTTAAATGCGTTCAATAACAGGGATGAGGTTGTAACGTACGAATATAACCAACTCGATCATTTTTGGTCTCCTAAAAATTATTATGGATTCCTAAACACATTCAAATATGAAAAGGAAAAAGTAATCCTTGATAAATACACGATAATTGAAGAGAAAAGAACCCGTGTTGCCTATAACTGGCTACAATATTTCAGTCAGGATTCGTTATGGGAGGAGTTTGAAGAGAACGGATTTGATGCCGTAGAGTTTTACTCTGATGTTGCAGGCTCGGCTTTTTCCTCAGATTCTCCTGACATGGCAGTTGTCGCGAGGAAAGTAGAGAGTACACAACAAGCAAATTAACTCGTAAGGCGGATAAACGATACCTGGCTATGTGATTACAACATCTAACAAATCGCTCAACACAGACCGCGAAGATGCGGCCAGTTAGCTCAGTGTTATGCGTATAGCTCAGCATCAAAACCATCCCTTTAATCAAAATGAAAGTATGAATGATAAAGTTCCATGCGAAGGCTGTCAGGCTTTAATACTTCCTAGTACCGCTGAACGCACAGGTGGATTTTGCATGCCTTGTAAGAGTGGCTATCGGAAAAATATTGAACAAGCAAAAGAACATTATAAAAAAGAGCGTGAACTTGAAAAAACTTGCCTTTATAGAGCTTTGTGGCGAGAACTTTACGATAAAGTATTCAATAAACTAGAGGGTTTTGATGGTTTAACCAAAGAAGAAAAAACATATTATTCTGTAAATATTCTCAGCAGTGAAGTTTACAATGGTGGTTTTGTCCAATACTTTGATAATACCTCTGGTTCAGAGTATAAATTTGCAGAGCACGGTTTGATTCAACTTGGTGCACAAAATTCGTTAAAATTATTGCGTGAAGCCAAGAATATACTTTTTGGTTTAAACACAATTCCTAAAGATCAAGAACAGCGATGGAAGCTGATGCGGAGCCATAATCAAGAACCTAATTTGGATGCACTGGATACTGAGTTCTATCAAGATAGTGACGAACTTGACAACAAACTTGAGTCTTATGCAATAAAATTCGAGTTAATACAAAATACGCATAACAAGTAAATCCAAATGATGCCTACAGCGCACCTGATTTTTCTCGTTACTAAGTTCTGAGATTGCAAAAGAACTGTGCTTAAGTTATTCTGATAAGTTATTGTTGGCAGGCATCACCAAACAAAGCTTGGTAACAAGTCATATTGCTTAGGTGATGTTGTGGGGATGGAGAACTATCCATCCACTCGTTGCTTTTTTGATTATTTGGTGTATTGTTTTCTATTTTAATTTACTACTTTCTATGAGGAAGTTATGTTAAAAAAACTTATTTCAATCATAGCCCTTACTGGGCTGCTTTTATGCAATGCACATGCAGCAGAGTTATTTTCTGAGGCTTGGATGAAAGGTTACATGGAGGAATGGAACAAGGAATCAGCACTTGCTGATGCATTGGCCAAAATTAATTTCAGTGCCAAAATTGGCTATGGCTTTGTTGGCGAGGATAATGCAAGAAGTTTGTTAACTGTTGAAAATGGTATAGTTGTATTGACTGAAGCCTTTAATGGTCAAGAATTAAACTGGGATTTACGTGCATCCAAAGAGAATTGGGAAAAGTGGCTTAATAAAGAAATGAGGCTGATGAACTTATCGGTAGCTTACACTGCTGGTAAACTTAAATTTAAAAAAGGCGATTTTGCCCGTATGATTAAAGATCCACGCCTGGCTATGCCATTCGTTAAAAGTTTTACTGTTATGGGACGGGTTCCCCAATAGATTTAGCCTAATAAGATGAGCAACGCCTTTTTGTTGTTCTTTCTTGGCTTTTTTTGTCCCTTTTATCTTTTTGTATCAAGGTAGAACAGCCATTTACCTGGCTCCCCTCTCACAAATCCCAGTGTGCGGAATTACCGCGCTGGGCTTTTCAAAACTGCTCGCTTCGCACATGTTTTTACTTAGAAAGTATGACACATACATGGTTTTGCTAATCTAAAGTGTTTGAGCAAAGCTATAAAGCTTTTCTATGTGTAACTTCGTCTTTGGCTGCGTCGATTGAGCCTCTTTAACAATATCGTTTGTGCATGATAAAAGTGAACAACCGCCAACTAAAAGCCAGTGGCTTCGAGTAAACAATTCAAGTTTGGTAATGAAGGCTAACTTGTAACTGCACAAAAGATTTCATAAAGGTTTACTGTCTGTGGACTGGTGCGTTTGCGGGCACTTTCTAGAACAGGCTAAATTTGTTCAAACTGTTTGCCGCTTATATCCCTAGGGTATATTTTTCTCATTGAGACTGCCATTGATTGCCCAGACCCATTTCTATAGGGCAGACTCCGCACTCCGTTACACTTTCAATAATCCCAGCTAATCACGGACAACTCAACACCAGCTTCGTCTCACAGCCATTAAATTAAGAATTTTTTCAGTTTGGAGTGCAAGATTTATCTTGCTCTTGCAAACTAAAATTTGCACTCCTACGAGCTTAACTTAGCTGTGTAGCTTTGTCTCTCCATGTCTCTCAGCGCCGGATTTTTACCTTTAATGAAAGCGCTAAAAAAATTGCAGAAGTACTGACTTTAGCTTAAAAATTTGCTGCGAGAAGAAGTTGATAAAGCCATTTTAACAAAATAAGACGTAGCGATATAAAAATAAATTGAGTTAAAACATTGAATAATGCCTTTCAAAAACATATTTTATATTTTATAGGGAAAAACTTTATTTTTTATGAAAATAGAAAAGGTATATTCATCATTATTTAGTGGGGGATTCAGTGTGCGTCACTATAATCCATTATTTTTATAAGTTGATGATGCATAATCTGTTTAACATACCTTATATTAAGGGATTATGAAGAAATAGTTTAAGTAAAATGTGTAATTTTTGGTTTATTTTGATTTGCCTTACTAAAACATATGAAATTTTTAACTTTCATCTATTTAATTTAACAGCATAATATTGCATAATATAAGACTATGGATAAGATTATTTTTACTGGGCCAATGGGTGCAGGTAAAACAACAGCAATTGCCTCTATCAGCGAAATCCCTCCCATTGCAACTGAAGTCCGTTGTTCTGATGAAGAAGGTCAAGCACGTAAAGAAACCACCACAGTTGCGATGGACTATGGTTATTTTACTCTGGATGATAGTGTACGTGTCCATTTGTATGGCACACCAGGCCAAGAACGTTTTAATTATATGTGGACTATTTTAACCCAAGGGGGCATTGGGTTAGTCCTGCTATTAGATAATGCTCGTCCAACACCTGTGGAAGATATGGCGTTTTATCTCGATGCTTTTCGAGAATTTATTGAAACAACTGGGGTGGTGATTGGTGTAACACGTATGGACGTTAATAATCAGTTTTCCTTGGATGATTATCGTGATAAATTATTTGAGTTGGGGCATATTTATCCATTATTTGAAGTGGATGCCCGACAAGCAGAAGATGTGAAAATTCTTATTCATGCTTTGCTTGCTATTTTACAGGCTAACATGGAATAATAATGCATCCAAAACGATTTGATAGCAATGCATTATAAAATTTCTGCAACACACTTAAGTAAAAACGATAATGTTTTTTTTAAATCCATGTTACAACTAATTCAAATTCAATTGAATGATACATGGAGCTATGAAGAAACAGCAGACATCGTTTTAGCAGATATTGAAACGCCTTTAGGTGTAGCATTTTGGGAAGAATCAACACAACAACAAGACAAACTTGTGATTGCCTATGCACGGCAAAATACGTGTAATGCTGAATGGTTCTTGCCCAAACCCATTCGAGTGCAAGCATTAATTAAGCAATTAAATGCTATTGCAACGTTTAAAAGTACAGTTCAAGGTGCTGTCCAGACAAGTCAAACCAGCGAAAATAGTCCTTCTTCTATTTCAACTACAAAAGCGAATTTACTGGGCAATATTCCTAATAATACGGCGCAACAAGTTAAACCGTCGGATATTCCCACCAATAAACCAGTTTCTATAGAATATTTTGAACCAGAACATTCTTTGTTAGGTTTAATTCAATCGACCATTAAAAAATGTGAAACTAAGTGTTTTACTTGCGAACAGGGTGAAACAATTTATATTTCTCCCCAGCAGAAACGTTGTTTTACGTCTAAAATTAATTTTAATCACTTAACACAAAAACAAAGGCGACTGTACGCTTCTGTTGCAGCTCAAGTGACGATGACAAATTTGTCAGAAGATGCCTTACATCAAATGGCAAAAGCACAGGGGTTAGAAAACTATGCCGTAGAAACCCTGTTGTGGCTGGTTACATTATGTGCTTCTCAAGGTAGACTAATGGCTGGGGTAGCTGAAAATAGTTATGTCCGTTTGAAACAATGGCCTAATTTTGCGGTATTACCCTGCCAGCCAGTACATTTAAGAATAGCTGCATTTATGTTAAAAAATGCCACAACATTAACCACTGTTTCGGAAAAAACCAGAGTCGACTTTTCGACCTTAGTCGATTTCTTTAATGCATGTAAGGTAGCAGACTTAATTGTGGAAACAACAGACCAAAATGTTTCGACTGAGGCAAAACCAAAATCATCTGCTGAACAATACTTATTTAAAAATATATTAAAACGACTTAGTTCGCATGAGTGAAATAAAATTAGTTTTTACAGGTAGTGTAGGGGCTGGTAAGACAACCGCAATTGAAATAATTAGCGAAATTCCTGTTATCCGTACAGATGTCCGTGCGACTGACAGTGAGACTGCAAAACGTAAAGAAAAAACCACCGTTGCAATGGACTACGGAGAACTAACCTTAGAGGATGGACAAAAACTCCGTTTATATGGCACACCAGGCCAACAACGATTTGACTATATGTGGCGAATTTTAGTTAAAGGTGCCTTAGGATTAATTATTTTAGTCGATAACGCAGGTTCCGATCCTATTGGGGATTTAGCACGTTATGTTGATAATTTCAGAGATTTTGTCAGTAATAACCAAATGGTCGTCGGTGTGACTCGTATGGATATTGCGTCTGAACCCGACATGGATTTTTATCACCAATATTTTGCGGAAAGAGGTATTGCACTCCCCATTTTTCCTGTAGATGCGCGTTCCAAAACCAGCGTTGTGATGTTAATCCAATCTTTAATCGCCATGTTAGAATTCAGCTAAAGGAATAAAACTTATGCTTTCTGGAGAAGCTATTGCAAAATTAGAATCTCGTCTGGCTCAATTACTCCATGATTGTGACACTATAGAGGCTGCTGTTGTTTCAACCTTAGATGGGCACATGTGCACCATGCGCCAACAAGCACAACAGTATTCATTGGAACGGCTTGCTACCATGGGCAGTACGCTTATGTCGTTAGGTGACACGATTACGGCCGAATTAAATATGGGCCTGTGTGACAATATTATTTCTGAGAATCAAAATGGTATTGTGGCATTTATGCATATTAACAATGACTTAGTGCTTGTCACATTGACAACTCAAAAAAATGCCCTTGGTATGTTATTAAGCCATTCCCGTAGATGCGCAAAGGAAATGGCAGAACTTTTATAGTTTCATAACACAATAAACGAAACATTCATGCCTCAAATAAATACCCAACTCATTATTGAAGAAGATACCCAAACTTGGAAGTTAATCGGTGAACTTAACTTTAACACGGTTGGCAATTTATTAACTATATGTCGCAAAGCTAACCTACCACAAACTGTGGATTTACACTCTGTTACATTGGCAGACAGTGCTGGGTTGGCTTTTTTAATTGAACTTATCAAATGGGCTCAACCAACCCCTATTACCTTTCATAACATTCCCCAACAAGTATTAATTATTGCTACAGTTAACGATGTGCAATTATTACTTACTGAGTTTCCTAGTACTTTGTCAAGGTAGATTGACGACAGATACAGTAGGGTGCGTCCTACGCACTGAAAAACGCCTGGTGCGTGAGATTCCCCTACAGAATAATATTGGCAGAGTGCATAGTCAGCTATGAAAAAATTTTAGCACAAAATGAAGTATTGATGCACGCTCGCGTGACACAAACTATAGATGAAATTCTCTATTACCTAAAAATACAGGATTTTGTCAAATTACATAGTAGAATGATTGCCATTAAGTTAATGGTTGTTATATTTTAGACTAATATCCAAAACTTAAGGCAATATTCCTTAAATGATGTAACCTCTTTCTTCGTGAAGAATAATATCCAAACCTTCAATTTCTTCTTCTTTAGTCACCCGTAAACCGATAACAATATCAAGTATCTTTAAGATGATAAAGGTAATCACAATGGTATACACAAGGACGGCTGCAATACCAATGAGTTGAATCCCAATTTGTTCGCCCATTGAGGTGATGCCTTCAGCAAAACCTTGCCCACTGAAAATACCCAGTTCAGTGGAAGAAAAAATACCTGCCAAGAAAGTCCCTAAAATTCCACCCACGCCATGCACTGGAAATACGTCTAGTGAATCATCGATTTTGAGTACACGTTTCAGGTAATTCGTTGCCCCAAAACAAATAAATCCAGCCAAAATACCAATCACAATTGCACCCGCTGGACCAACAAAACCCGATGCAGGAGTAATGGTACCTAATCCAGCAACCATACCAGTGACAATACCTAAAACACTGGGTCTACCGTATTTAATCCATTCTGCTATCATCCAAGTCATAGCACCAGCGGAGGCTGAAATATGTGTGACCATCATGGCCATACCCGCATCGCCATTGGCTGCCAGTGCACTACCTGCATTAAAGCCAAACCAACCAACCCATAACATGCCTGCACCAGCAACTGTCATAGTTAAATTATGGGGCGGCATAGCCGTATGTGGAAAGCCATAACGATTACCCATGACTATCGCTGCAACTAAAGCTGCTGACCCTGCAGTCACATGTACGACTGTACCACCTGCAAAATCAAGTAGGCCCATGTTACCTAACCAACCCCCTCCCCAAACCCAATGCGTCACAGGTGCATAAACTAAGGTTAACCAAATTGCACTAAAAATAAGCATGGCGGAAAATTTCATTCGTTCTGCAAAAGCGCCGACTATCAATGCTGGAGTAATAATGGCAAAAGTTAATTGAAACATGGAAAATACTGTTTCTGGAATATCACCAATCATGGCATCTTCAGTTACCCCAGCCATAAACAGTTTATCCAGTCCTCCCACCCAATCATTGCCAGCTCCAAAAGCCATTGAGTAAGCATACATAAACCATAAAATGGAAACCATGCAGGTAATGGCAAAACATTGCATAAGCACAGAGAGCACATTTTTGCTTCTAACGATACCAGCATAGAAAAAAGATAAACCAGGAATAGTCATAAACAATACTAATGCAGTTGCTGTTAATATCCAAGAGGTATTACCTGGACTAAGTTCATCAGCAAAGGCGAGAGAAGGAAATAATAAACAATAAATGATTAAAAGTGGACTCCATGCATATTTTTTCATAACGTTTTTTTCCTAAAGTGCATCTTTGCCGGTTTCACCTGTACGAATACGAATTATTTGCTCAAGGTTGGAAACAAAGATTTTACCGTCTCCAATTTTACCAGTACTGGCAGATTTCGTAACAGCATCAATGAAATTTTCAACGATGTTATCATCAACAACGGCTTCAATTTTAACTTTAGGCAAAAAATCAACAACATATTCGGCACCACGATACAATTCCGTATGCCCTTTTTGACGGCCAAAACCTTTGACTTCTGTGACTGTAAGACCTTGTACGCCAATTTCGGAAAGTGCCTCGCGTACGTCATCAAGCTTAAAAGGTTTGATAATGACAGTAATCATTTTCATAAATAAATAATCCTCGTTGGTGAGTGTAACTAAAGCTGTTAGTACAACATTAGACAATGCTCGTCCCGCCGATGCTTGGTTAAAACCATTAAACATCAAGCTATATAATAATATATTGATGAGTAAAAACAAAAAAACATTTTTCCTTTGGCCTAGTTTCCACGTTAGCCGATCCTACGTAAACCAATAATTCTCAGGTGATGTGGCGTTGGATAGAAACCAAGTAAGTAAAATAATAAGAGCTGTTAAAATTAAACAATTCTTTCTATTTGTTAGGAATCAGTGTAGGTAACTTTTTAGGAGAAAAAATGCGAAAGCGTTTGTTGCGCTGAGTGTGGCCAGAAATTATTACAATATTGGATTTAGCCACCCCAAATGTTTTTGATAGTAATTTAATAACATCAACGTTTGCCAATCCATCTGTTGGGGCTGATGTTACTTTAATTTTTAGTTTATCGTCGTGGATACCAACAACTTCAGCTCGACTAGCTTTAGGTTGGACATAAACGGTGAGTAGTAAATCATCTTTTTCCCACTGGTAAAAACTCAATTTTCTCTCCAGTTAAGAATATTGTTGAGTGCAAATTTACAATTTGCAAAGTAAATTTTGCACTCAAAGTAAAATAGTTATCAATTTCGGCAAGCTGCTGGTAGATATTGAAGTTTCATGCCTTCAGAAGTACATAACCAGGTTTGTGCTTCTTCATCGTAAATAAGCATGAGAGTGCCAGCTAATCGTTTATCTTTAAATATTGCACCATAACCATTACCTGCTTCCAACAGAAAAAATTTCTCCACATACGTACCTTCAGCTCGTCCTGAAATTTCTTCAATTGTAGGCAATCTTTGATGTACCCCATAAAATTCTTCTGCAGGTGTTTTTATGCGTGATAGGCGTGATAGGCCTGACATAACTTTGGAACGTTTCATGTAATCCGTGTACGCAGGAATAGCTACTGCAGCCAAAATACCAACGACAGCAATACTTGCCATGCCATTTGAAGCAGCTAAAAATTCTAACGGATTATTTTCAAACGTGAATTCTATGCCTGTCATGGTTTCTGAGACATTCATCTGAATACCGTAAGTCCCTTGAGTTGGTAAATTCAGTTGCCTGGCGGAGGGCAAAGAAAATAAGTCTATTTCAGCCTCTGTAATACTTGCTAGATAATTTAATCCATTTAAGTAGGTGTAGTATATGTAACGAGGTACATTGTTTATGTTGGTAGACACAGAAAATAAAGCAGAAGCGACATTTTGTTTCTGGCTTTGTTGAAACCATTGTTTCAAAATAACTTGTTGCGAAGAAGTTCCTCGATCAATTAAGGCTTGAGGCACAGTCGCAAAAATTAAATAACCGTCTTGTTCAAGCCAATAGAAATAGCTGTCATTCATTGAGAAAATTAATTTTGAAATAGCAGGATCGAGTTCTTTTTGGCTTTTTAACTGATCATCTTTAAGAAAATATTGATAGCTAAACTTAAGGTGGTGGATGTTTAAATCACCCATTTTGCGTTGTCCATAAGGTAACCCCAGTTTTTCGGTCAATGTTTGCAGCAACTTTTGAAAAGCTTCTTTATTATCAAGACGTAATGCTAAATATTCGCCCATTTCATCTGCAAAAAAGATAATTTCACTTCCTAACGCACTTAATGTTTCTTCCAGTGAAAGACCAATTTTTTCTTGAAACTTTTGTTTAAATGCTTGATAACTTCTAACTTTCTCTTCGGATGCCTCTTGCATGACTATCTTTTCTACCAACTTTAGAATTTTTGTCAGTGGTAATGATAGTGTGCCAACAAATCTTGGGGTACCTGCTGTTGTTAATTGGAACTGATTACTGATAATTGGCAATAATGCGTGATAGCCAGTTTTAGGTCCTTGTAGGATAAATTGCAACCGACTTTTTTCATCACGGGTACCACAGCCTAGTGCAATTGCTTCAATATCCATTGCACCAAAAGCTTGTAATATTTGTTGATCTTTTTCACTCATGCCCATTTTTGATAATGGCAGTAAAATTTTCTGTGAATCTACCCATAGAAAAAAACCTTGTGCACTGGTATCCAATTGACTTTCTAAAACGTGCATGGGATGTTCGACTTTTTCAAGACTAGCTAAAGTAGTTTTAAGTGTTTCTAACGTGGTGGTAGCACCTGCCATCAAATTGAGCGTGCGTGTGGTTGCCTCGTAACGAAGAGAAATTGGTAATTGTTTAGACAACATTAAAGCACCATAACCATTTTCATCCAGTTCTGCGATGACTTGTAAATCAGTTTGTTCTTCAATTAATGTGGAGAAAAACTGCTTGAAAGTCTTATCAGATTCAAAGTCCATCTTGGCGGAAAATAGAGTATTTGCAAACATTGGCGGTGTATTCGGGGCCAATATAACTGCAACTTCAATGGGAGAACGTAAGTGATGAAGTAATAAAGCAGTAAGATTATTCTTTAATAAAGGTGATTGGTTGAGAAAATTATTGAAAAACGCATTTTCGATTTGTGCAATAGCTTTAACATTTGCTTTACTACTGAGTGCAGCATGTAACGCATTTTTTTTAGGAGAAGATAAAAATCCCCAAACACTCGGCATTCGAAGATAGGCCACTGTGTTTTGTGGGAGTTGTTCACGTAAACTAGCAGGTTCAGAAATAGGGTTTGCATGTAACCAAACAGGCAAACAAAATAGTAAAAATAGTACTCTGATTTTTTTCATAAAATACCTTGTAAAGTAACCATATAAGTAATAACAGCCTACACAATTATGGTTATCTTGACAAGGTCAAAAATTTGAAATGAATTATTTAATTTGTAACACCTTCACGGTGAAAAATTGAGAAACAATAAAGCTTTCCTCATATTTTTTCATGATTTTAATTGTAAAATAAGTGAATATCGGTTCAAAAGCAACAATGGAAATGTAAGAAGCAGTAAATGTTAACCAAGCAGCTAAAGGTGTTTCAACTTGGCTAACCAATAACCAAAATCCTACCATTGATGTCACACCTGCGTAATACATGGCATCAAATTTTAGGATATTTGACCAAGACACTTTGGTTTTTTGTGCAAAAAAGTCTTTGCCCATTGCAAAGTGCACGGCTACCAGAGGAATCATTAAAGAAAGTGAGTTTACCCCTAAATGGAACAAGTCAGCGGGTTCAAATAAAGTACTTTGAAGCAATAATCCAAGAGAAAATCCTAGTATAGTAGGAATAAATCCCAACATAAGATACATGACAGAAGCGCCAACAAAGTGTAGTTCAGATGGACCAACTGGCATGTGAAAGCTTTGCATAAAAATTGAGAAAAACAGCGCAGCTAATAGCGTTTTGATAATGTTAGTAGGTTTAGTAATTAAAAATCGAGCATAATAGGCAATCATACTGACAGCAATACCATTTGCAAAAACAACTTTTGCTGCCACAATATATCCAGGTTCAATATGCATAATCTTTCTCCAGACAAGTAAATAAACAAGCGGTTTTTTAAGAAGAAAGACAGACAAAATACGATAATCCATGTCTGACTTTAGCTTCAATCCGCGGAAGCATAATAGTCATTTCGTTAGGCTGATTTCCTGGCTTGTAACATTTTCTATCAAAAGATAGTCATTACTCACAGTTGCGCGACAGCCCATGATTTTCACATGATTCCTCAAAGGACCTAACGAAAGTTTTTTCAGTTTAAGCAACTGGCAAAAGGATTGCAAGATTTTTGGCGGTACTCACCAGCACTTTTCTTTTACCCCACCACTAACTTCTAAGTAGTTTCCATCACGTAAAATAACCGTCAATTAGGAAAACGTATTGCCAAATTTGGATAAAATTTTGCAAATTTAGTATACTTTGCAGTATAAGTCAGTATTATTTTCGGCTACTGGACGTACGAAATTAAGTGGTATTAGGAGGAGGTTCAAGTGAGCCAAGTTGCGTTAAAAAAAATGGGTGCAGATTTTACCATGACAATGCCGATGGAAATAGTTGACTGCCTTCATTTACAAGAAGGACAGAAGCTTGACATTAGGAGAGAAAATGGACAAGTCATCCTCACTCCCGTGCCAACGAATTATCAAGAGACCATGCAAGCCCATCAGAGAATGGTTGATAAGTATCGTTCGACTTTTCAAAGGCTTGCTGATGCTTGACCATGCCTAAATTTATTACGCTACAAGCTGTTTTAGCGATGCAAGATGAGCAAATTGGAATTTTTGGTGGAAAGCGAGGCGTTAGAGACCCTTATATGTTGGAATCTGCATTAGGACAAGCACAAAGCACTTATGGTTATACTGAAGATTTACATGAAACGGCAGCACAATATTGTGTTTCTTTGACTAAAGATCATGCGTTTTTAGATGGCAATAAACGTATTGCTGCCGACTGTATGCTGACCTTTCTTGTGCTTAATGGCTTTGAACCAACAATGGAAGCAAATACATTATTTGAAAAAATCATTCAAGTGACCGTTGGTGACGTTAAGCGTCCTGAATTAGCTGAATTTCTACGCACTCATACTAAAACAATCCACTTTCAAACCTAATGAAAATGGTCATTTACTCAAAAACGATATGAGCATCCTGTTCATCCTCCAAAAAGAAGTATAAAGCACGAGTCCAATCATTGGTAATGCACCAGAAGTAATGCTATAAATGTAAATATGTAAGTAGTTATAGGTTTCATGTCAGGCATGTATAGTGGTTTCAATGTATAATTATTAATAAGATTTAGGAGAAAATGGGATGGACAGAAAAAATTTGTTCAAGGGAGTCCATTAAGAAGGAAAATTAGAGCGAATTCGTCTAACTTCAGCTTTAAGGACAGCCCAGAGGTGTACAAGAGGATTAAGCTGTGGCGAATAAGGAGGTAAAAATAAGAGAGAACAACCCTTTTCTTTCAAAAGAGTTGGAGATAAGGTTGAAAGTTTTTCTAAGTCACTTTGCGTCTTTTCTGAGTCTTGCTTCTTTATATGTGAAACTTTTTTTATGTTTTGTCCCCATTTTGTTCAAAGCATACCAAATACTTGAAGGGACGACACCAAACTTCTGGGCTCGTTCAGCTAAATATAAATCCGGTTGTTCTTCTACGTCATTTTTTAACCCTTCCCAGTCAAGTTTCTAGGGGTTCACTTCTTTGGATACCTGCGAGGTTAGTTTTCCTGTTTTCTTATACACTTTTATCCAATTTCTTACTGTTTCATAAGGTACTTGAAATATTTCACTCACTTCCCCTCTGCTCTTTCCTTGCTCTACTACACTCTTGAACTCACACTTTCTTAGCTTAACATCATATCCTCTTTTCATCTTTAGCCTCTCCCTATTCCATTTTAATAATTATAAATCAAAACAACTATAAATTAAAACGATGTCTAATTTGTCATAATCTCAGTAAATTAACGCAAATTTGTCTATAATGATATAATTTTACCAACAATTCATTTCATCATCTCCAAATTTTAGATATATTTCATGGAAACATTGACAGTTGATTTAGGTGAACGCAGTTACCCTATTTATATTGGTCAAGATTTACTTGGGCAGACCCAATATGTTGTGCCACATGTTAAAGCTAAACAAGTAATGATTGTCACTAATGAAACCATTGCGCCCTTGTATTTAGAAAAAACACTGGCTGCTTTTAGTGAGTTTAATACTGCCTCAGTGATTTTGCCAGACGGTGAAGAATATAAAAATTTAGAGGTACTTAACCAAATATTTGATAGTTTATTGAAAAAACATTGTGATCGACAAGTAACGTTAGTTGCACTTGGTGGCGGTGTTGTTGGGGATATGACGGGTTTCGCTGCAGCTAGTTATCAACGTGGTGTGCCTTTCATTCAAATTCCAACCACCTTACTAGCACAGGTCGACTCCTCAGTTGGCGGTAAAACTGGTGTCAATCATGCTTTGGGCAAAAATATGATTGGTGCTTTTCACCAGCCGCAGTGTGTGGTGATTGATACAAATACTTTAAATACTTTGGAAGACAGACAGTTAAAAGCGGGAGCCGCTGAAGTCATTAAATATGGTTTAATCAATGATCCTGAATTTTTCAGTTGGTTAGAAACCAATATTCAAGCATTGTTATCTCGGGATCCGCAGGCTTTGAGTTATGCAATTGCTTGTTCTTGTCAAGATAAAGCGGACATTGTTTCTTTAGACGAAAAAGAAGCTGGTATGCGAGCTTTGCTCAATTTAGGTCATACATTTGGACATGCTATTGAAACGGCCATGAATTACACAGGTTGCTTACATGGTGAAGGCGTTTCAATTGGAATGTGTTTGGCAGCAAAATTATCCCAAAAAATGGGTTGGATTACCTCAAAGACGGCTGATCAAATTATTAGATTAATAGAAGTAACAGGATTACCCAGCCAAATTCCCCCAAATTTAAATGCTGAGCAGTTATTGACCTTGATGCAAATTGATAAAAAAGTACAAGCTGGTAGGATTCGATTTGTGTTATTAAAAGCCATTGGTAAAACAGTAGTCACGGATGATTATGACCCAATCGCCCTGAAAAATGTATTAGAAGGAGCGTAATGATTCATGGCCATTCTAGCGCCGTATGCAGCCTTTGATAATCACACATTAGGCCGTCAACGCGAAGAAATTCCCAGTAAATATCGCAGTGAATTTCAACGGGATCGGGACCGTATTATTCATTGCACTGCATTCAGGCGTTTGGAATATAAAACTCAAGTATTTGTGAATCATGAGGGGGATTTATTCCGAACGCGATTAACCCACTCTTTAGAAGTAGCACAAATCAGCCGTACTGTCGCACGTAACCTGCGTCTCAATGAAGATTTAGTCGAAACAATAGCCTTGGCACATGATTTAGGCCATACGCCTTTTGGACATGCAGGCCAGGATGCTTTAAATCAGTGTATGCAACGTTATGGTGGCTTTGAACATAACTTACAATCTCTGCGTATCGTTGATGAACTAGAAGAAAGGTATCCTGACTTTCGCGGACTTAATTTAACATTTGAAGCGCGAGAAGGCATTCTTAAAAACTGTACGCCTAAACAAGCTAAAACCTTAGGGCAAGTCGCCGTCCGTTTTTTAAATGACAGCGATCCAATGCCACCTAGCTTGGAAGCTCAGGTAGTTAACGTGTGTGATGAAGTTGCTTACACGACCCATGATATTGACGATGGGTTGAGAGCAAATTTACTTAATATTCGTCGTTTGCGGGAGCAACGTTTGTTTAATGAACATTACTCGACAGTCTTAAAAGAATATCCCAATCTGTCACATCGACGAATCATTTATGACACTATTCGCCGCATCATTAATGAACAAGTAAGCAATTTAATTGAAACTAGTCGTGCACAATTAGATGCAATTCAACCTAGAAATGTTGAAGAAGTGCGGGTTGCAGATGAAAACATGATTACGTTTAGTGCCTTAATGTACGAAAAACATTTGGAATTAAAACAGTTTCTTAAAACGCATTTGTATCAACATTACCGCGTACGGCGCATGGCATATAAAGCGTTACAAGTCATCAAGCGTTTATTCGAAACGTTTATGCATGATCCTTATTTATTGCCGTTGGATGTTCAAATAGAAATTCAAACTTTACAAGCTAAACTGGGCGGTGAAGCTGGTCGTGCAAGGGCAATTGCAGATTATATTGCAGGCATGACAGACCGTTATGCGATTGAAGAATACGAAAAGTTATTTAACCCAATTAGTTTACCTTAAAACCTAATTTTAATATAGCTATTTAACTATTCATACTCGCTTTTTATTATTGATTTTTCTGCAACTAAAAACCATGGCAACATTAGAAAATATCCCTTCTTTACCAAAAATACAACGTGTTTACGATAACCATCTGCTTAATAGCAAAGTTTGGGAGCAGTTTAAACCACGCGAAGGTGATGTGATCATCAGCACCTCCATTAAAGCTGGAACAACCTGGATGCAAGCCATTGTAGGGTCTTTGATTTTTCAAGAACAAACCATGCCCGGTCAATGCAGTGAACTCAGTCCCTGGCTAGAAGAACGTATGGCTCCTACAGAAGAAAGGCTCCAATTGCTGGAGGCACAAAACCATCGGCGTTTCATCAAAACGCATCTGCCACTGAACGCTTTACCTTATTTCCCTGAAGTACAATACATTTACGTCGGACGCGATGGACGCGATGTATTTATGTCGCTGTGGGATTATCACCGGCATTTTTTACCAAAAACATTTGAAAATCATAATGTTTTTCTAGCACCCAGACACCAGTTTCTTCCGCCCTGTCCCGATGACATCCACGATTTTTTTGCACAGTGGATTTCAAAAAGTTGGTTTCCTTGGGAAAATGAAGGTTTTCCTTATTGGTCACCATTCTATCATTTGCATAATTGGTGGTCATATCGGCATTTACCCAATATTTTATTTGTCCATTTCAGTGATTTACTGGCCGATCTGGATAGTGAAATGCGTCGCATTGCCAAATATTTGAACATTACAAATAATGAGGCAACTTGGCATGGGCTAGTGGAAAGCGCGACCTTCAAGTCTATGAAAAAGAGTGCTGAGGCTTTTGCACCTGATGGTGGACATTTTTTGCAAGGTGGTGCACAGCGCTTTATAAATAAAGGTACAAACAAACGTTGGCAAGATATTCTCACGAAAGATGAATTGCACCAGTACGAAGCTGCTGCAATACAGCAACTTAGTCCAAAAAGTAAGCAATGGCTTGAATTGGGTTCTGTTACATTCAACACCCCAGATGAAACAAGGCAAACCACAAAAAAGCGAGCTACTTCCACATTCCCGCTTTCGCAGGAATGCCAGTTAGCTAAGTAGGAAATGAATCTAGCAAAATTATGATGTTTTAATCAGCCTTAAACGAAAGTCATATTTATGTTTTCCGCATAACCTCCATTACGTTGGACAATCTATCAATGGCTGCAAGTGCTTGGCTTAATTGACTCACATCCATGACTTCTAGTGTCAGTAACATCGTCACTGTGCCATCTTCTTTATTGGTCACCGTATTGGCTGCGATAATATTAATATTTTTTTCCGTGGTGATATTGGTAATATCTCGGAGCAAACCTTTTCTATCATAAGCATAAACATGAACATCAATTGGGTAAACGGTTACCTCACTTTCATCATCATTTACCCAACTGACTTCAACTAGGCGTTCATTACCTTCATCTTGCCAGCGTTGACTATTAGGGCAATCGCTATGATGAATAACTACCCCACGACCTACTGTTACATAACCAATAATGGGTGCAGGTGGCTCGGGATGGCAACAACCTGCAATATGAGTTGCTAGCCCTAAAATGCCGTGAATTTTGACATCACTTTGAATTAATGTGGGTGATGTTCTTTTAGGTACAGGTTTTTTAGGAGACAGTATTTGCTCGTTAATTGTTTGAGTAACTTGCCCAATCGTCATGTCACCATTACCCAATGCGGCTAAAAATTCATCAACACTATTTAGATTAAAATGTTGCGCAAACCATTGTAAGTTAGGGTTTTTAATATTTAGACGTTTTAATTCCCGTTCTAATAAGGCTTTACCATTAGTTGTATTTTGCTTAGTGTCTTGTTTCCTAAGCCATTGCTTAACACGACCACGTGCCCGTGGCGTTTTCAAATAACCTAAATGTGGAATGAGCCAATCACGACTGGGTTTCTCTTCTTTACCTGAAATAATTTCAACCTGATCACCGGTTTTCAGGATGTAAATCAAGGGCATAATTTTGTCATTCACCTTTGCACCACGACACCGATGCCCTAACTCGGTGTGAATATAGTAAGCAAAATCTAAAGGCGTTGACCCTTGAGGTAAGGCAATCACTTCACCTTTGGGAGAAAGCACATAAACGCGATTGTCTAATATTTCTAATTTAAATTGGTCAATGACTTCCCCGACATCATTTTCATCTTCACGCCATTGCAACATTTGTCGCAACCAAGAAATTCCCTGTTCAAACCGTGGATCAGATCCTTTTAACTTACCTTCTTTATATCGCCAGTGAGAGGCCACACCAAATTCAGCATGATGGTGCATTTCATATGTCCGAATTTGGATTTCAACTGTCTTCTGTTCTGGGCCTTCAACGGTGGTATGTAAGGATTGATAGCCATTTTTTTTAGGTTTACCGATGTAATCATCTAATTCATGTTCAATGGGTGGCCATTTGCTGTGCATAATTCCCAATACGGCATAGCATTCTGGCACAGTGTCCACTAATACACGCACTGCACGTACATCGGACAATTGATGATATTTAATCCCTTTTCGTTCCATTTTGCGCCAAATACTGTAAATATGCTTGGGTCTACCGGTAATTTCGGCTTGAATATTTTCTTTTTCCAATTCACTTCGCAAAATTTGAATCACACGATTAATATACTCTTCTCGATGAACTCGTTTTTCTTCTAATAATCGCGCTAAACTTTTGTAAACGTCAGGTTCTAAATAGCGTAGCGATAAATCTTCCAGTTCCCACTTTATTTGCCAAACGCCAAGCCGATTGGCAAGTGGTGTGAATAATTCCAAAGTTTCATGGGCAAATTGATGGCGTTTTTCGGCGGAAAATTCATACAATACCCGCATATAGTGTAGACGTTCGGCCAATTTAATGAGTACCACGCGAATGTCTTCCGCCATAGCAAGTAGCATTTTGCGCAGGCTTTCACTTTGTTGCTCGTTATCTTTGCTGTTTCTAATCTTGCAATTGCTTAATTTATCAAAAAACTTCATTTTGGTGATGCCATCTACCAAATTTTCAACAGTCGTTCCAAAACGTTTGCGAATAATATCAAGCGTTGTGTAATTTTGCTCAATTGCATTATGTAACGTAGCCGCGACCAAAACTTCCATTTCCATACCTAATTCTGACAAAATTTCTATCATAGTAAGAATATGGGCAATATGTCGCTCACGGGTTTCAACGGGTTCAGATTGATAAAATTCAGCAATAAACTGGTAAGCTTGGATTAAGTTCCGTTGCGATTCTTCTGAATGATGTTGCGTGACTTTTTGTAGCCAATTGATAATATCGTGTGCGTCACCAAGAATTGCGTCTATGGGAGAATTTTTTCTCGCGACCATGCGTGTAGAAAGACTTTTGAGGTAAGTTTAGAGGAATATTTATACAATGTGGGTCAAACTTCAAAAAACAGGCCAAACTGTTTTGAACAATAATTTTTTATCTTTTGTGGTGTTCGCGGAGAAGTTAAAAGACCACGTTTTATCATGCCAAACAGATTATCATTTATATTTGAATATTTTCTTAATTGTCCAGTAGCTAAACCGTTTTCTAATTTTGACACTGGAAAAAAATCTCCATGTTCAAAGGCAATAACACTCTCATGACGTACAAATGGATGCTCACCAGGAGTTAATACCACAGTACAATCCGAGGTTGGCCTTCTGGTTGTAATATTAACCATGATAACCACAGGTGGTTTACCTTCAGGATTAGTTAAAACAATGAATAAATGTTGGCACATTTCTGAAGGAATAGGTACCAAAATGGTATTCTGTGCTACGATACTACTCATAAACTGTTTAAAAATGCTTTGGCTTGTTGGACATCTTCAAGGCTCTGAAGAATATTATTAGTGTCTTCGTTACTAAAATCTAATGCTTTCAATATATCTTCGTAACTAATGGGTATAGCCGAACCTTTTGGGTCTATCCATTCTGCAAACTTATGAGTTTCCTCCGCTAATTCAAATCTATCCCAGTCTCCATATTGCCCAAAAACGCTATCAGCGATCTTGAGTTCAGCTTGTGATAACAAATCAGTGGGGGCATTGTTAGCATTCAGCAAGAATAATTTATGATCTCTGCCGGGTGAGATTAATTTAATCCACAAGCTATTTTCTAATTGGACACATCCATCAATCAGGGATAAGGTTTTAGAAAGTACGGGACCATAATTCATTGAGACATAGTTATCATCACTGATTGAATAACCCAGTGTTGCTAGCGCATTGCGATCAGCAATATAAAGCAATTTCATTAGCATTAAATGGTAGATTTCCCCTCCTGCTTTATCAATAAAGTAGGCTGCAAGTTGCGCTACTTTTGATTCATTAAATTTTGGTGTATAAGACATCACCTTTTTCCTCTTTTCAGCGCTTTATTAAATTATATATGCTATTGTTCTGTAAAGTATATTTTTAACCATGAATTCAAAAAAATGGTCGTTGTTGGAAGTGGAAAAAGAAATTGATACGGTCAATGGGTGATGTTTTTACGGCATTGCTTTAAGCTAGGGGTAAAGTGAAATAAAATGAGCTACCTTGTCCTAATTCGCTGTCAACCCCTACTTTACCTCTCAATTTTTCAGCAATCCGTTGTACAATGGATAATCCCAAACCATGACCTTGATCGCGATGACTGCTTTGTAATTGAGTAAAGGGTGTAAACAAGTTTTCTTTTGCTTCAGAAGAAATGCCTTCACCATTATCTTTGACCCAAAAACAAACTTCCTTTTTATTGATTTGGGTGGCACCTAATTCAAGTTTAGGGGGACGACCACCATATTTTAACCCATTACTGAGGTAATTTGCCCAAATTTCTTTCACCCATGGTCCATAGCCTACGCATTCAGGCCAACTGTCTGCAATAATAATCTCTGCGTTATAGATTTTATACATATAAGCCATGCGTTGTTGGACATTAGACACAATTCCTCCCATATCTAATACTTCCATTTCTACCATTTGTTTAGATAACCCAGCAAGCAATAATAATGCATTGATAATATCCTGCATATTTTGCGCAGATTGGGTCAACATATTTAAATAGTTTGATGCTTTTTCATCAAGTACATCATGACTACTTTCTGTTAAAAGACTAGAAAATGCGAGTATACTACTTAGAGGATTTTTTAAATCATGAGCCACTGTGTGAGAAAACGCATCTAATTCTTCATTTTGATGCTCTAGATCTTTTTGCAGTTGACGAATAATTAAATGGGTGCGAATACGCGCTAAGACTTCTTCATGTTGAAAAGGTTTGGTGACATAATCAACACCGCCCAAAGAAAAACCCTTTACTTTACTGGACGTATCGGATAAAGCAGTCATGAAAATAACTGGGATATCTCGTGTGCGCTCATCCTGCTTTAGTTGATAACAAGTTTGAAAACCATCCATACCCGGCATCATGATGTCGAGTAAGATAATATCTGGCAGCGCATGTTGGGCTTTTTCTACTGCACTTTCGCCATCTTCAGCTACTAATACTTTGTAATTTTTAATAGTTAGAATGTCAAACAGTACGCTAATATTTGCGGGGGTATCGTCGACAATAAGAACCGTGGCAACATGATTTGTAAACATAAATCCATCCTTGTTTTTGAAGTCAGTGCATATGTATATTTGAGTGACATGCAGCCTGCTTCTAATAATTTTAGTAGCGCTAATTTATTGTTTTTAGCTGGGGGGAAAGAACGAAATGAAACCTATCAAAAATCAGGATGAATTCCACTTTAGTTCTACCCCTCCTACATTCACTGTTCGATTAGTCAAGCATAGCTCGTTTTGCAAGATAAATTTTGCACTTCTTTTAAGCTAAGCTTGAATGTTGATTAGTTTGATTTTAGGCTGCAATGTGTGCTTTTTCATCATCCCGATGAGTAATTTGTCTTGCCGCTTCCAAAGCCGCATCTAAATCAAAGCTTGGTGCTAAACTAACTTCCGCTTGCAATCGTTGTTCATAAATCTGTGGAAACTTTTTGAGCGTATCGGCTACCGCATTAGAAGCAGTTAAACCTAAGCCACAGTTACTCATGGTTTTCATAATATGACTCAAGTTTTCCATATCTTGCAAATCCGCTTTTGTACCATGACCACTATGCACTTTATCTACCAAATTTTTCATAACCGATGTACCAACGCGACAGGGTGTGCAAAAACCACAACTTTCGTGCACAAAAAACTGAGTAAAGTTTCTAATCACATCGAACATATCACGCTGCTGTCCAAATACCATGAAAGAACCTGTACTGTTCAAATCTTCAAAACATAGCTTGCGATCAAATTCTTCTTCCGAAATACAGACCCCAGCAGGACCAGAGTTTTGCACCGCTTGTGGATTCTGGGCACCACAAGTCTCTAGCACTTCACGCACAGTCACACCGAAAGGAAATTCATAAATGCCGGGCCTATCGCAATCACCACTAACACTAATTAGTTTAGTCCCTTTAGAGTGTTCAGTGCCCAAAGCTGCAAAACGTTTGCCAGTGTACACCATTATTTTTGCCACTAACGCAAAAGTTTCGACATTATTAACCACTGTAGGTTTATTTAAATAACCCGCATTGACTGGATAAGGTGGTGGATGTTTACGTGGAATGCCGCGATTACCTTCCAACGATTCAATCAAGGCCAATTCCGCGCCACAAATATAAGCCCCTGCACCCAGATGAATTTCAATGTCAAAATCGAAACCTTTTTGACCCAAAATGTGATTACCCAATAAGCCAGCTTCGCGACGTTTAGTGAGCACAACTTCTAAGGACTTTTGTAAATAGCGATATTCGCCCCGTAAATATAAAAAGCCTTTTTTAGCCCCAATAGTGTTGGCACAAACAGTCATACCTTCAAACATTAAGTCAGCATAGCTTTGTAATAAAATCCGATCTTTGAAAGTGCCTGGTTCTCCTTCATCCGCATTACAAATCACAATGCGTTCATCCGAGGCAGTATCACGACAAAGTTGCCATTTTTTATGGGCAGGAAAACCCGCCCCGCCACATCCGCGTAGACCAGCAACTTCCATTTCTCGCAGCGTACCATCGCTACCTTTATTCAACATGGCTTGAATCGCGCTACCAGGTTCAAAATTTTCACCCAGTAAAATATGTTTACGTTGAATATTTTCTTTAACAACAAACCATTCACTTGGCCACTCTCGTAAAGGTTTCTGCTGTTCTACAAATTCAACAATTTGATCAATCTTGTTTGGCGTCAAATGGGGAATAGTCAAACCATTAACTAACATAGCAGGACCTTGATCACTCATACCAATACATGCGGTATTGTCGACAGTCACTTTACCATCACTGCGCGGTTGCCCTAATTCTACTTTAAGCTTTGTAAGCAAACGATCCAGTAAATCTTGCTTACCCTGCATGTGTTCAATAATATTATCACTAAAATAAATATCATATTCACCACGCGGTGTACGATGGAAAAAACTGTAAAATTCAGCAACCCCTTGCACATGTGCATAGTCTAAATTTAGTTCCTTAGCAAACAAGTCAATCATTTCATCAGAAATATAACTATACTTATGTTGCACTTGCCAAAGCATTTGTAATAAATGCGTTGCCTGATTGTGGTAGCTCTTAGCAACCACTTGCACTACAGATTTAAGTTGGGTACGGTCTGTCATGAAATTCTCCATTGCAACAGTTCTGTAAATTATACCCAATGTCAGGTATAAGCTAAACTATACCGCTTTATTTTTAAGCAAAACTTTTTGATTTATCTGTACTATAATAACATGACAAAATGAATGAAGCGTTAAGAGGGCAAGTAAATGTTTCAAATGAATTACTGGGTATGGTGGATCATTGCAATTGTGCTTTTAGGGTTAGAAATATTCACGTTCAGTAACTTTCTTATTTGGACGGCTATTGCGTCTGCGATTACCGGTTTAGTCTTATTTTTTCTCCCCGATATGACTTTAGAATATCAACTAATTACCTTTTCCGTCACCGCATTCTTAAGCTTAGTACTGGGACGTTACTATTTTCACAGCTATCCAATTGAAACACAGCAACCCTTTTTAAATGTGCGTGGTGGAGAATATGTGGGTCGGGTGATGACTTTGGAAGAGCCGATTGTTAATGGCATTGGCAAAATTAAAATTGGGGATACCTTCTGGCGAATTGAAGGCAAGGATTGTGCAACAGGTACACAAGTAAAAATAATGGGTGTTGACAGCACACGCTTACAGGTCAGCCCTATGCCTTTGGATAAATAATGTCTTCCAAATTCCCACTAAAGTGGGAACCTACGCTTAACTTTTATTTTTTCCCAAATACTGTTTCACACTATATTAAGTAAGCCAATAAATTATTTTTATTCAGTTTTCCTATCAAACTGACCATACTTTAAAAAGTGCCCTATTTGTTTAAGTACTTCTGAAGGCCACATGATAAAAGTATGTGTATGTGGTATAACTAAAAAATCTTTCATTTCTTTTAGTCGAGCCTTTTCTACAGAAACTTTTCCATCGTCTCTTCCTGGTATAAGCGAAGAAAACCAAGGTTCTATACTTTTAGTACCCGCAATAATTCCAACCTCAGTATTAACCGCCTTCAATTGGTTAGGCAAGCTGCTATCAGCTGTTGTTAGTTGCTGACCTGCTAATCCTGTTGACCATTGATACCAAAACGCATCCTTGAAATGATCTGCTATTTCACTACCCTGATTAGGTGGACTCAACATCACAATTCTTGATCCTTTAGGTAATGTATGTGTTTGTAAATATTGACGCACAACAATACCGCCTAAAGAATGTGTGACGAAATGAATTTTCTTGGTTGAAACATTTTGGCATTGAGCAACAGCATTTGGAATCTGAATTTTTGCTATCTGCTCAATTGTTTCGTGCGTTGATGGATAACCAAAGTTAACTACTTTATAGTTTGATCTTAACAAACATTCTTCAAGCTTTAACATTGAAAAGCCTAGTACGACCATACCATGCAATAAAATTACGCACTCAGCATATAATTTACCTTCTTCTCCTTGAATGCTCCCCCTTAAAATTGCACATGAATTTAATGTAGCGGAAATTAGAACTATAAAAATAATTTTAGCAAGCATATTTCTCTCTAAAAACCTAACATGTATATCCAGCTCATATTATGAATTAAATCTAACTTTAAACAGGAAATAATAAGCTCCTACCTATCCATTATCTCGTTTTTCAATCGAAGGAAGGCTTTGAACAGGAAAATGACTAGATGGCCTGAAAGTTTGCACAGGAAGACAAAAATTACTGTATTATTGAAAAAAGTTTTCTTTGAGCTAAGAGTAGGCTTCCTTTGCTTGTTTTCGTATTTAGGGAAGACAATTTTTCGTGCGCACCCTTTCTCTTAATAAATTTTCATCTATATTAACGGTGGTTTGCATAATAGCTTCCTTTTTCTAGAGTTTATGCTTGTTTTTTAACTCATTACCAAGTTCAATTTGGTAATGTCTGCCAGCAAATACTATACTACTTGAGTTGTATAACAATTTAATTGGAATAGTACTTCAATGTACTGAATTAAATACGAAATGCCTAAAAATCATTTAATATAGAGAAGAAAACTTTCAAACAATTGAAGTGTCTCATCCTGAAAAATTTATAGATAAAATAGCTATTGAAATTGAAGCTTGGTAGGGTTTTGCGCCGCATGTTTTTCAGGAGGGAAGACAGTTTTTGGTGTGCACCAAAAGACGATGCGCACCCTACCTGGCTATTGAACCAATAAATTAGATACTTCTTGGTAAGCAGCAAAAGCATGGTCAAAACTGATCAAACTTATGTTGAGACAAAATGCAGTAGCAATAATTATTCTATCTGCTGGGTCTTTGTGATGCTCTGGGAGTATCGCTGCTTGTTGGGATATTTGGCAAGTAATGGGTAATACGTCTACACTTGATCCCACGGTTGCTTCTTCCAACCATTCAGAAATGGGTAGAGGAATGTTGATACGCTGTTTTTGTACGAGCATAGCAACTTCCCAGCATGATATGGCTGAAATCATGACTTTATCTGCTTTTTCTATATATCCTACTAATCTTCCAGGTAAAGGCTCTGTTGGTAGTAGCCAACGTATCCAAATATGTGTATCAAGTAGAATCATGCCAAAGCATTCCAATCTTCAACATCAGTAATTGGTGTTATTATATCTCCTAAAATTTGTCCCTTGTTTGCAATCTTTGGAGAAGGTTTTCGTCGTAGCACTGAAGATTTTTGTTTGTCTTCGATCAGCAAGAAAATGGCCTCCAATTGAGCATTTGGGGGTAAACTTAGAGGTTGCTTAATGTGCCCATTTCCATCTGTTTCTAAAACCAACTTTTTGGCGTACATTTAGAGTAATCCTTTAACTCATTACCAAGTTCAATTTGGTAATGTCTGCTAGCAAACACTATAATACTTGAATTGTATAACAATTTGATTAGAGTTGTACCTCAATGTACTGGATTAAATACGAAATCCCCAAAAGTCACTTAAATAGAGAAGAACATTTTCAAACCATTGAAGTGTCTCATCCTGAAAAATTTATAGATAAAATAGCTATAGAAGTTGGATTCGTAGGGTTTTGCGCCGCATGTTTTCCAGCGGCGCGAACGCGGAGGAAAGACAGTTTTTCGTGCGTACCAAAAAGACGGTGCGCACCCTAATACTTGAATTGTATAATAATCTGAGAAGGAAGGAGAAAACTAATGCAACTCATATCTACGCTTGATGAAAATAATTGTTTAAATATTCCTTCGCAATATTTAAAATCTTTGAACCTGCAAAGTGGTGATGAAATTCAAATTTTTGTTGAAGAAAATAAGTTAGTGCTTATACCCGCTAAAAAAAATACCAAAACCCTAACAGCAATAGCCCAAGCACAGGAGTTAGTACGCCTCTATGCTCCGCGCACAACGAGTGCTACAGAAGAATTAATTGCTGAACGTCGTAATGCTGCGATATATGAGTAAGGCTATCTTAGATGCTTCTGCTGTGTTGACTTTACTGTATGATGAAGTTGGAGCAGAAAAAGTTGCTGATTATTTACCAAAAGCAGCAATCAGTACAATAAATCTTGCTGAAGTTGTAACCAAGCTGATAGAAGCTGGTATGTCTGAAATGCAAACTGTTGAAACAATGGGCAAACTGGGTTTAGAAATTATCCCTTTCTCAAAGCATATCGCTTATATGACGGCCAATTTGCGCCCTCTTACTCGTCAATAAGGACTTTCATTAGGCGATAGAGCCTGTCTTGCTACAGCAATTAGTTTGAATGTTCCTGCCATAACATCAGATCGGATTTGGTTAAATATAAGTGCGGATGTGAAGGTAATATGTGTTCGGTAAGCATGTAAGGTGGGTAGAACAATAGCGTAACCCCATAGGCATCAATTTAAGCACTCCAATTGGCCATTTGGTCAACAGTGTTGAGTTTCTTCCTGCGTTTATTGTTCGAGCAACCATAGGAA